>JAAYJI010000058.1 GCA_012523015.1 Candidatus Hydrogenedentota bacterium | reverse complement strand
TACGTTGTGCGAAAACACCTTGGCTAAGAATATAATCGCATGCCTCCCGGGCTGTACTCACGGGGAAATCATCACATTGGGCTGCGTTAATGCTGTTTTCTTCATAGGTGGCGACATACCAAATGCGCCCAAATTCGAGGGGAATACGCTGCACCTCAAGGCCGTCGTGACGCACGATGGCAAGCCAGCCTGCGCCCGCCTGCTTATCCACAACCGCGCTGATGCGGGGTGTATTATAGGCGTCTTTTTCGTAATCGAGCATGAGGGAGGCCAATACCAATGCCTCACGGATGGGCATACCTTCATCGTTTTTTTCCGCGATCACATCGGTCTGACTGCCATTGGTTGCGATGGCAACATCTCCTTGTCTGACGATGCGCACACAATTGTAGGCAATGTAGGGATTTTTAAATACATCCCCTTCATGACCGGGTTTGGGCACGATACTGACTTTTTTATCACCGAGCACCGCGGTACGATTGGGAAAAGAACGGCTGGAAACTCTGTACGCTGCACAAAGACGACCTTCTGCCGTGCGGCCCACGCTGACGATTCTGCCAATATACATGATCATTCTCCTTATTCTTGTCTCAGACTCTAAGTCGCTATTATAACGTCGGGTTTATGTTTAGTTGGCTTCGGATTTCCTGCCACTTCGCTTCGTCGGGAGAAGCGCCGAGACAAGAGACGGTTGCCGCGCCAATCATTGATGCCGCCTGACCGCTTTCTTCCAGTGTTTTTCCGGTCATAAGGCCGAAAAGTAAGCCTGCCGCCCAGCAATCGCCGGCACCGGTCGTGTCCACCACGGTATCCACCGCCACGCCCTGCACACGAACCCGTTCTGTTCCCGATTGCAGCCACGCGCCTTCTGCGCCCAGCTTTACTGCAGCCACGGGGCAACACGCTGCTAACTGCTCCAGCCCTTTTTCAGGGTCATCATCTTGTGCAAAGGCACGCGCTTCATCTTGGTTGGCGAAGACCATATCCACATGGCTGCGCAACAGATCGGGAAGCAAGTCTCGGACACTTTCCACCACTTCAAAAGAGGCAAGATCCACGCTTGTATCGGCACCGCAGGCTTTGGCAGTTTTCAATACATGAAGGACAAATTCAGGGTTATGCAGGGCATAGCCTTCAAGATGAACATGGCGGCAGTTTTGAAAATCTGCAGTGCTGACGTCATCAACATCAATGTATTTTGCTGCGCCGAGATCAGTGCGCATGGTTCGTTCCCCATCGGGCGTGATCAGGCTCAGACAGCGGCCGGTAGGTTGTGTGTCCATATATTTGAAGCAGCGCTCATGGCCGCCAATGAGGGCAAAAGCGTTTTTATAAGCAATGGCTTCATCGTCACGGCCCATTTTTCCCAGCAGCGCCACAGGCATGCCCAAGCGTGCCAAAGCGCAAACCGTATTGGCTGCGCTGCCGCCGGGAGCACAGGTCGGCGCTTGGGGAAGGCGCGCAATCAAGGCGTCCATCTGATCCGGTTCGATCCACTCCATACCGCCGCGGGCTCCGGAAACTTGTTCTAAGAAAGACTCGGGAATAGACGCCAAGAGATCCATCATGGGCGACCCAACACCGAGAATAAACTGTGGCGTACTAATAGCAATATCCCTTCTTGTTTAGGCTTGTGTGGCGACTGCCCGCCGGAGCGCTTCCACGGCATCCGTTTTTTCCCAAGGGAACTGTTCCCTGCCAAAATGACCATAGGCGGCCGTATCTTGGTAACTCCACCCTTGGGGCTGTGTCAGCCCAAGCCGTTCAATGATGGCAAAGGGTCGGAAATCGAAAAGATCGGAATTTTCCAGAACCGCCTGAATGCGTGCGTCGTCCACAGTGCCGGTGCCAAAAGTGGATACATTGATGCTCATGGGCCGGGCAACACCGATAGCATAAGCGACTTGAATTTCGCAGCGCCGTGCCAATCCGGCAGCCACGATATTCTTCGCCACGTAGCGGCTGTAATAGGCAGCACTGCGGTCAACTTTCGAAGGATCTTTGCCGGAGAAAGCGCCGCCGCCATGGCAGCCTACACCGCCGTAACTGTCCACAATGATTTTGCGCCCTGTTAGACCGGAGTCACCATTAGGACCGCCTACTACAAAACGGCCGGTGGGGTTAACGTAAAAAACGGTTTTTTCGGTAAGTAATCCGGTCGGCTCGAGCACCCTTTTAGCGACTGCGATCATATCTTCCCGGATTTGTTCAAGCGGCACATCTTCGGTCTGATGTGAAATAACTACATTCGTGATGTATTTCGGAATTCCTTCTTCATAACGAATGGTAACTTGCGATTTGGAGTCGGGACGCAGATAAGTCAATGCCCCTGTTTTGCGAACGTGTGCAAGTTCCAGGAGCAGCTCATGGCTATATTGTATGGTGGCGGGCATCAGTTGAGGCGTTTCGTCGGAGGCATAGCCAAACATCATGCCCTGATCGCCGGCGCCTTGATCTTGATTGTGTTTTTCATCGTCTCGGATACCTTGCGCAATATCCGGAGACTGGCCCTGGATGTAATTCAAATATTTAAAGGTTTTATAGGAAAAGCCGATATCTTCATGGACGTAGCCAATACGGCGCACCACTTCCCGAGCGATGCTTTCCGGATCAAGTTGATCCCATTTATCACAGGCAATTTCACCTGCAGTGACGACCAAATCAGGGGCAACCAGTGTCTCACAGCCCACGTGGCTTTTCGGATCCACTTGAAGGCAGGCATCCAAAATCGCGTCCGAAATTTGATCACAAATCTTGTCGGGATGTCCTTCTGATACAGATTCTGAGGTGAAATCGTGACGTGTAAGCAGCTTACTCATAAGCAGGTTCCTTTCCAAGAACTACTGAAAAAACACAGTGGTTTAAACTCATTTAGTTTCAGCCCCTTTTGTTTTTATACTATAACTTAGAACAAGTAGAAATACCAAGTTGTTCCTGTAAACAAGCCTGAAAACAACCGATGATTAGAGCATTGGATAGATGCTGTTTGGCTGAAAGCGCCCATGAGACCGATTTCAACATTTCCATAATTGGGATGTACAGCAACGAGGGCGCGGCAGATACCCTAAAAGAGCGGATACAACGAGCCGTTGACGGGCAGCGTGTGGAGGTGGCTTCCATGCGGTATCGCCCTTCTTCTTTTCAAATCCTTATTCGTTGTCTTTAAGTTTAGAGCGCGTTTCTACAAGGAGGTCATCTAAGATCAGGGTCCGTTCAAACCAAATCATAAGTAAGGTGCACAGGTAGCGCCTTCCCATTTCGCGCAAATGCAAATTGGATTGTCCCCACGTACGACCGCTCCAAGAAATGGGAATTTCGGCAATCTTGAAACGCCGTATAAGACTGGACAAGGACATTTCGATGGTGATATTAAAATGGGCGGCTTGGAGCGGACTGATGCTCTCGATCACATAGCGGCGATAGACTTTAAAAGCATTGGTTAAATCATTGAATCGGGTCAGAAAGAGGACGCGCAGCATCGCGTTGACGATACGGTTAAAGAAAAGCTTGACCGGGGGATATTGGAGGACTTTGCTGCCTTTTCGGAATCGGGAGCCAAAGACACAATCGTAGCCTTCTTCAATCTTTCTGTAGCAGGCGACTACATCATCAGGGCTGTCTGAACTGTCCGCCATGACGACGGCGACGACCTCGCCTTTGAAGTATTGCAATCCGCATCGTATGGCTCTGCCCAATCCGCCCGGCGGCGTGTTACTCACGACGCACAGTTCAGGATGCTCTTTGGCGATTTCCTCCAGAACTTGCAAAGTCGTATCGGTGCTGTTGTCATTGACGATCAAGAGTTCGTAGGGGATGCCTTCATTCCGCAGCTTGTCTGCCAATGCTTTTACGGTTCTCGGCAAATTTTCCGCTTCGTTATACGCGGGAATGAGTATGGAGTATAGGAGTTCGTTTGGCATCAGGATGAACGCCGTTCACGCCGGGTGATATCAAGATAGATTTGTTTCAAAATAGCCTGTATATCGAAGTTTGCTTTCCAATTGGGATAATGGCTCTTAAATTTGCGGAGGTCACTAATCCACCAGATGTGATCGCCGATACGGTTGGTTTCCGTGTAATCGGTTTCCATGGGGTTGCCTGTAATTTCTTCACACATCTGCACAGCCTCGAGGAGTGAACAGTTGCTGAATCGTCCTCCGCCTATATTATAGACTTCAGCGACTCGGGGCGCGTTGATGACTTCCTGGAAGCAGGCGACGAGGTCGGAAGCGTGGATATTGTCGCGGACTTGTTTTCCCTTGTAGCCGAAAATGTGGTAGGGCGTTTTGGTGACGGCGCATTTCATAAGATAGGCAAGAAAGCCGTGAAGTTCTGCACCGGCGTGACCGGGTCCGGTCAGGCAGCCGCCTCGGAAGATGGCAGATTTCATGCCGAAGTAGCGCCCGTATTCCTGAACCATGATATCCGCCGCCGCTTTGGATACGCCAAAGAGCGAATGCTTGCATTGATCAATGGACATGGATTCATCGATGCCTTCCGCGGCATAGGGATGAGAGGGATCAAGTTCCCAGCGCAGCTCTTGTTCGACGAGAGGCAGGTAGTTCGGACGATCCCCATAGACTTTGTTGGTGCTGGTGAAAATAAATACGGAATCAGGGGCGTGGATCCGAGTCAGCTCTAACAAATTCAGGGTGCCTGTGGCATTGATGCTGAAATCGGTGTGGGGTTCGCGTGCCGCCCAGTCATGGCTGGGCTGTGCGGCCGTATGCACCACCGAGACAATATCTTTGCCATAGTCCTTGAAGCATTGCTCCAGTTTGTCGTAGTCCCGTATGTCGATAGCGACATGCCGATAGGCGGGAATCTCTTCCTCCAATTGTTCAGCCATGAACTGCGTGGAGGCTTTCTCTCCAAAAAAATAGGCGCGCATGTCATTGTCGATACCAACAACAGTATAGCCTTGGTCTGCAAAAAGGCGAACGGCGGAGGAGCCGATCAAGCCTGCCGATCCGGTCACAATGATGGCGCCCATAAGGATCCTTTTTTTCGGGTATATCCCGATCAAACGGGTAGGAAGTAAAAACTGTAGATCACTATCGCTAAGCATTCTAACGAATGCGGTATGCGCAGAGTCAAGCACGCCTCTTCGCCGCTAGGAAACGCGTACATCCAATTCTTTTTCCCAAGGGAAAGGATCGGGGGCAAGCCTTCCAAGCGGCTGCTGCAAGCAAAGGCGATTCAAAAATAGGATGCTTGCGACAGTATATCGGAAGCATCCTGTATCTATTCAAGCGCTTTTTAAATCAGAAGGACGATGAAAGATATTTCCGTCGTATTAATAGCGCCAAAGCGCTGCCAAACAAGACGAGTGTGAGCAAGACTACGAATAGAGGTTTAGCAACGGGGACGGCCGTTACAACGCGTAATCGGATCACGGGTGACTGTGTCGTACCGGCGACACTATCCATGGCTACACATTGATAGTTGCCGTCATCGTCATATGAAACGGGATTAAATTTCAAGCTTGCATATTGTTCACCTTCGATCAATTCCAGTGATTTGTCTTCAGTGACACGATACCAGAAATAAGTGATGGAACCTGCGCTGTTGACGGGGTTCACACGGATTTCAACTGCGGAACCGACCTGTGCAGTGAGGGGATTCGGGCCCTCGTAAAGCAGTGCAAATGCCTCTCCAGTTTCTCCTTCATTTGGCGCTTCGCCTTCGCCCTCACCGGGCACTTCGCCTTCCTGAGGTGCTTCGCCTTCACCTTCACCCGGTTCTTCGCCTTCACCGGGCTCCACAACACTGATGATCGCTGCTTCAGAACTAAGGGTATCACTTTGGTTGTCGGAGACGGTTACAGTGTAGGTGCCGGCGTCGCCGGATTGGAGGTTGTTTAGGTTCAATCTGTCGTTTAAGGGTTGGTTTTCAGGGGGAAGAGGTATCCCATCCTTAGCCCATTCATAGCTGAGGGGTGGTATACCGCCTGTTACTGAAACAGTCAACGTGAGGGCGCCGCCTTGTTCATAGCTGCCGCTTTCGGGTTGAAGGGTAAAGCTTAATCGTTCATAGACACTCAGGCTTGCCGTTTCAGAAGGCACAGATGAGGAAATGGTCGCCGTATCGGTGACGAGGCAATAATAATCACCGACCTTGATATTCAACGGCGCGTTGAGATTCAGTACGGGAGCATGAGGTTGCTGCCCTTCGGGAAGTGCCATGTCGTTACGGTACCATTCGTAGGTGTAGGGAGCAACACCGCCGGACACTTCAATTTCAAAAGTGACCTGCCCATCATCAACGTAGGCAAGCTGGTTTTCAGGACCGCTAATTGACATAGCATCTGCCACGTTCAACACGGCGGCAGGACTTGGGCTGACTACGCGGCCTTGTGGCGCCACGCCAAGCGCATCAGTCACGACGACATCATAATTACCGACGTCGCTTGGCGAGACCGGATCAATCAACAAGAAGGGTTGATCCGCCGCGCCGAGACTGACACCGTCTTTGCGCCATTCGTAATGGCGGGTACCATGTCCGCCGGATACTTCCACGCTGAAGAGTGCTGCGTTCCCGACCGAGATGACTGACGAGGTGGGCGCTTGAAGGATGGTGAGCGGTTCTGCCACACGTACCAATACATCGGTCATGCTCGAAGCTTCTTGACTCAACGCGTCCTGTACGGAGACTGCGTAGAATCCGGTGTCGGCTAATTGCGCTGCCGCCACGGTGTAGGTGATGTTGTCGCTGCCGGACAGAGCTGCTCCGTTATGTTCCCATTGGTAGTGCAGCGGCGCAACACCTCCTTCAGGCACCGCATTAAGCGAGAAGGAATCGCCCACATAGATATCCATATTTTCTTCGCTAATCGTCACCGCTAGGGGCGCTGCCAGAGATAAGGCTGTGCCTTCGGGTACGGTGGTTGTCCAAATTGCGCCGGCGCCTATATCGCCGAGCAGGTAGGGGGCGTAACCATCAATGTTCACCGTTACTGCGAGAATAGGCGCTGCCGTATTATTCACGACAAAAATTTGGTCATAGTCTAAGAAGGGAGATTCCGTATCGCGCAGAGCGACAATTTCAAGGCCCGGTGTTCCCACGTGCGCATTATCAAAAGCGGATTTATTCCAAAAATCGGATTGGGTGTAACCGCCGGTGCCCAAGCCGCCCTCCAGATGCGGCAGAATGGGGACTTGCAGTACAGCGTCATAAGGCGCATTCAAGCGCAGCCAGCCGTCATTGGTGGTTGTGCCTAGGACATAATCATCAGAAAAAACAGGAGCCGTTGGATTCGCCATGTTGCTGATGAGGGTGGCACGGCCACGCAATTCGCTGTCCGTATCAGCAGTATGATTTTCACATTCAACAGATCCGCTGTTGAGAATGACCGAAGCATGGAGTTTGACCATACCGGGTGTTCCCAAGCCGCCGTTACCGCCTGCGCCTGAAAGACCGCTTGCACCGCCGCTTCCGCCGTCACCGCCTTTGCCGCCTTTGCCGCCCGCCCCACCTGTTCCGCCATTCACATAATTGGGCCAACAACCACCGAAATTAAGCCACCACAAGCCTTGTTCGCCGGCATTTCCGCCGCCGCCATTATTTCCATCGCCGGCGCTTGATCCGGCATTACCCGATTGAGCCGTCTTTTCGGAATCACCTTGCGTTGGATTCCCTGCAGAAATA
Source organism: Candidatus Hydrogenedentota bacterium (assembly GCA_012523015.1). Lineage (NCBI taxonomy): Bacteria > Pseudomonadati > Candidatus Hydrogenedentota > Candidatus Hydrogenedentota bacterium. The sequence goes on along the minus strand of JAAYJI010000058.1, from coordinate 206 downwards.
TCCACGATACCATTGAAAGCGAGCAAGCCCCGGGCTGCCAATACAACTGCGCCGCCGCCGTTTCCGCCTTTACCGCCGAGAGCAGCTGTTTGAGCGTCACCGCCTTTACCGCCATTTCCACCATTGCTGCCTGCGCCGCCGTTTCCACCGTTTCCGCCTTTGCCGTCGATGGGTGTGTTACATTGGGCAACATAACTTGTCCATGC
>JAAYJI010000057.1 GCA_012523015.1 Candidatus Hydrogenedentota bacterium | reverse complement strand
CTAGCATTCAGTATGCGCTCTTGGGAGTCGGCTCAGGCGTGGAAGTGAGCGAACAACGCTCCCTGCTGAAGGACGGCAAGGTGCTCGCCGATTTGTCCACCCATAGTTTCAACCGCGACGATGGTACGTGGGTCAGCTCACAGCCTTTCCGTGTGCCGACCAATCTTCAGCCCGGTACCTACACAATTATGACTTCTGTGCGTACTGCCCGTTCTGCTATCAGCGGACAGGCTGCCTTTAACATTTATTAAAACGACGCCTACACCGGAAATAAGTTGCCGACAGTTTCAAAGAGAGAAGCTGTCGGCTTTTTTTATTATTGCTATGCCTTAAGCGGTAGAAGGAGCGGGTTTGTCCTGCTGTATCACTTTTTTTGAGAGGCGGCTGAGGCGTCGGTGCCGCCCGTATTTTCCGCTTTCGATAGGAGCAGCGCTACTATAACCATAAAGCAAAAGAGGCTGTAAATAAGGATATTTTCCCAGAGCGGAAACGAATAAATGGTGTTCAAGGCTTCAGACCACGAACTGCCGACAGAAGTTCCTTGTTCTGCTGCCGCTGCTTTCAACCTTGCATAGACATATTCCCATTTGATCAGGAAGTAGGTTGCGGTGAGCAAAATAGCAAACCAGAGGGCATAGAGAGGAAGAAAATACCGATAGTTGAATGAACGGTTCCTATCGAAATAGCGGCCTTTCAACAATAACAGTCCATGTAAAATGATGGCAAGGATAAACATGGCCGCCGCCAAGATCGCGACTTTTTCGTGGACATCCGTCACTTTCAAGCTTGCCGACAGAGGCGTATTCACATCGGGGAAAAGGCCGACCAATGCGATGTTTACACTGCCGATGAGTTGGAAGAGGGCGGCGATGCGTGCGCCCCATAGGGAGATGCGCGCGAAGCGGCGATAAATATAGAGAATCAGCGGTATACCTGCCACACTCCAAAAAATCAGTCCCACAGAAAAGAGCCACCACCAGGTCGGGCTGTGTTTCAGTTCATAACTTCCCAAAAAGCTGAAGGTGTGGGTTAGGATAGAATAGCTGTTCTCTCGCGGATAGCCTAGCCATGCGGCAAAGATCAATCCCCAAAAAACGGCACAAAATACTGCGAGATAGCGGTGCAAGCTTTGTGCAGAAAAATCTCCACGTAAAAATAAGCATCGTGTCTTCATCAAATTCCTTTCCAAAGGTCTTAAAAAGAAAAGCATGTGGCGTATTATAAAGAGTGCCGCCTTCCCGGACAAATGCGGTTCAACCAATTCTTTAAAAAGGGAGGGAAGATGAGTTCCCTTTGAAGAGCGGCCATGGATTTGGAGAAGACAATAGTGCTTTGTTAGGCTATTGTCACTAACTTCGTTAATAAACATTAAGGAAAGGATTTTTATCATGCGGAAATCAGCGGAAGCAAAAGACCGTTCTCCCAAAGGCATTTCAAGGCGTAAGTTTCTGGGCGCATCGGCGTTAACGACAGGAGCCGCTGTGTTTGGATTTCCCGCCATTGTGCGCGGCCAGAATTTGAATGACAAACTCTATATTGCCATGATCGGCGTGGGCGGACGAGGCGCCGGTAATCTGGGTGGTGTTCAGAGCGAAAATATCACGGTTGTTTGTGATGTGAACGCCAAAAACCTCGATAAGATTGCTCAACACTTTTCAAAAGCACGGGCAGAACGTGATTTTAGAAAAGTCTATGATCACGCCGATGAATTTGATGCCGTCGTAGTCAGCACCTGCGAACACACCCACGCCTTTGCGACCTTACCGGCGCTCCAATTGGGGAAACATGTCTATTGCGAGAAACCACTTACCCACGGTATTTGGGAAGCGAGGATCATACGCGAGGCTGCCGAAAAAGCAGGTGTTGCAACGCAAATGGGCACCCAGATCCATGCGGAAAAAAATTATCGCCGTGTTGTGGAATTAATTCAATCCGGAGCGATCGGTTCCGTCAGTGAGGTCCATGTGTGGGTATCCCGAGCATGGGGATGGCAGAGCGAAGAAGACGCCAAAAAAGGCAAAGATATTGTTTTTGTTCAGGATCGTCCTGCCGAAGAAGATCCCATTCCCGAAGAATTAGATTGGGATCTGTGGCTCGGCCCGGCTCCCGCACGACCCTATAATGATGTTTATTTCCCGGGACCCAAATGGTACCGTTGGTGGGATTTCGGCAGCGGAACCATGTCTGACCTCGGCAGCCATTGGATCGACCTGCCCTTCTGGGCATTGGATCTCGACTATCCCTTGAGCATTGAAGCTTTCGGACCGCCGCCCCATCCGGAATTAGCGCCTGCGTCCATGCACGTAACCTATGAGTATGCGGCCCGTGGCGAACGAGGTCCCCTTAAGCTGACGTGGTACCAAGGTTTTGATAAACCGCAAATCCACACCGACGGCGGCATTCCCCAGTGGTCTGACGGCATATTATTTATCGGCGATAAAGGCATGTTACTTTCTGACTATGGAAAACACGTGCTTTTGCCGGAAAATGAGTTCAAGGGCTTTAAAGCCCCTAAACCTACGATTCCCGATTCTATAGGGCACCATGCCGAATGGGTACATGCCTGTAAGACGGGGGCGCCCACTACCTGTCCCTTCTCTTATTCCGGGTTGTTGACGGAAGCGAATCATTTGGGCAATATCGCCTATCGCCTGAACAAAAAACTCGAGTGGGACCATGAGAATTTGCGTTGCCCCAATGCGCCTGAAGCGGACGCGCTCATTCGTCGTGAGTATAGGGCCCCGTGGAAACTCGTGTAAGCCTTTTCAACCTAGCTGCATAAAAAATAATTGCCGGTCGTGCTATTCCGACCGGCAATTTTGTTTTCTAATTACTGTGTCAATAGCAAGGCAGGGTTCAATTAGAATCGCTTATCCTTTAGTTTGACACTGAAATGGGTATTTGCCTTTGTGCAGATCGTGGGCGAGAGAGCGTCAGTCCTTGGCTTGCTCTCTCACACCACGCATTTGTTTTCACTGAGTAAGAACGACTACATATCGTTGGCAGAGGTAAAGACACCAATTAGATTCGCCATGCTCGGTAATACGGGCTGGGTTGCGCCAAGATCCATGGAGTCAGTATTGTTTTGGCCGGGCGCGGGCGGTACGTAAGGAATCCAATCGACGTGACCGTCCATAAATAGGACGTTGCATCCGCCGGGAACATGATTGAAAAAGGCGATACCAGTTTCGTTACCCATAGTGTCGCACATGGCGAAGAGGGAGCTTTGTGCCATGGCGGAACTCTGTGGATTATTTACATCGGTAATCATAAAGCGCTCATTACCTTCTTTTATACGGTAGATTTTCGTGCCGTGACCATTGCCTACGCCTTGAGGTACGGTAATGTCTTCGCCGGCGAGCTGAAGCAACACAACGCCGCCGGGGGTGGCGGTGATACGTTGCAGCACACGGGCGAGCATACCATCCACGATGTGCCCAAATTGCACGGGAACACGTCCTTCGGCGGGCACGTTCAGATTCAAGGCGGAGGAGATGGCGTCCAGATTGACCAAGTCGTTAATGCTTATGGGGGGCAAATTGGGATGCGCGAGAAGATCCATCATCCACCCGTAATACATATAGCTGAGACCTGCTTTCCAAGGCCGTTCCCAGATATCCCAATCGCCGTCATCGGTTTTCATTGAACTGATACTATCGACGGGATCAGAAGGGCAGATACAAATAGAGGGATCTGCGTTGTAATTGGGGTACCAAGCACCGACCAGCGGCGCGGCAGCCAATCGCAGCCGGTCTTGTACGGAACCGGCAGGCCAGTTGGCTCCCGATTGGTCAGTCACTTGGAGGGGCGGCCAATAATCTTTTTGCTCATCGGCATAGAGCTTGAAAATGGTGCCCCATTGTTTTAGGTTGTTCTGGCAGGATTTTCTGCGTGCCGCTTCTCGGGCACGGGCAAGAGCCGGGAGCAATATGGCAGCCAGAATCCCGATAATTGCAATGACAACCAACAACTCAATCAGTGTGAATCCGTTACGCTTCATCCTACGACCTTTCTCTGTCAGTTATAAAACCATTGAACATAATTGAATGTGAATAAATCTATAAACAGAAAATTAAGCACACTAATGAGAGTCGATCATTTCCGACTAGACTATTTGGTTTAATCTTAACGTAAAGCATGTATTTTTGCAACTTTTAAAAACATTATTTTAAACTTTAATTCCGTCTCTTTCTTGATTCCTTGGGAAGCTGCTGCTGTCCTTCATGTTCACCCCGTTTCTTCTAACGTTAAAAATGTTTTCCACCTTCGAATCGGGGCATTGATTTGGTGTTTCATTTGTTTTATAATTCAAATCGTTGTTTCAATTTGATATTTAAATTTTAGGCGAACAAGTTTATGTTAAGTCCAAAAAATGGACGCAGTACCAAAGAGCGTATAATTGAAGCCGCCTGTAAGGTCTTTGCTGAGAAAGGATATCGGGACGCGACGCACGCCGAGATTTGTCAGTGTGCCCAAGCTAATGTGGCGTCTATCAATTATCACTTTGTATCCAAAGAGAATCTTTATCGTGTTGTTTTCGAACATTTGAGTCAGCGCGTTCAACAATTGTATCCTCTGGATGGAGCGTTGCCATCGTCCGCCTCCTCAGAAGAAAAGTTGCGCGCTTATATCCAAGCCCATCTCAGCCGTATGTTCGACCCTGAAAATCTCGGCGACCTCCATCAAATCCGCTGGTCGGAAATATTTGATTCCACCGGTTTGCTGGAGGATTTGTTATTAACCGTTATTGAAAAAGATCGTAAAATTATACAAAGCATTTTAAAGGAATTTTTGGGTTCCGAGGCGCCTGAAAAAGAGCTTGCTTGGTGTGAAATGAGCATTATCGGGCAGTGCGTTTTGGCAACCCCCGGAAATAAAAATAGTATTCCCCGCAAGATTTTTAAGTTGGATAAAAGCTCCGTTGCCGATTTGACAGATCATATCTTAGCCTTTTCGTTAGCCGGAATAGAGACGGTACGTCAAAAAATAACGCGGCAAGCAGGGCGCAGTGAAAGTGACGCCGGTTAACGCTCAGGATCATCGGTTTATCTTCTCTTTATCCGACGGCGCCCAATCTGAAAACAAATAAATTACCGGAGTAATCACAGTGAAAAGAAGCATTTCTATTTTTGTTTTTGCCCTTTGGGCTGCACTCTTTGTAGTTACAGCACACGCGCAGCGTCCGCCGGCGGCTGGCGCTTCTGCGCCGGAAGTGACAGTGGCGACCGTAAGCCTGAAAACCGTGCCTGTCATGTATGAATATGTTGGCATTACACAGGCTTCGCGCATTGTGGATATTCGCGCACGGATTCAAGGTTTCCTTGAGTCTCGCGATTTCATGGAAGGCAGCTATTTGGAGAAGGGCGCAAAAATGTATCGTATCGATCCGCGCTCCTTTGAGGCGGACCGTGAAATTGCCGCCGCCATGGTGGAGCAGGCAGAGTCACGGCTGCAGCTGGCAGAACAAGAAGTAGCCCGGCTTCAGTCGGTCACCCAGCCCGGCGCGATTACACAGCGCGATCTCGACCAAAAGATATCGGAACGACAGAGTGCCAGCGCCGCATTGCGCTTGGCAAAAGCCCAGCTAGGAAAAACTGAACTCGAACTGAGCTACACCCATATTGATGCGCCCTTGACCGGTTATGTGGGTAAAACGGTCAAAGAGCCGGGCAGTCTGGTGGATGCCGGTCAAAACAGCCTTTTAACGGTGATGCAGCAGGTTGATCCTTTGTATGTTAGTTTTCAAGTTTCTGAAACCGATTTTCTCGCGTGGAAACGGGAAGAAGAAGAAGGAATTTTGCGCCGCATCAACAGCGGAGATTCCATGGAGGTAGAGATTACCCTCATGGACGGTACTCCTTTTGATAGTCACGGAATACTGGATTTTGAAAATGTAGATTTGGATATAAAAACAGGTACGGTGGAATTGCGCGCTACCTTTAAAAATCTTGAGCGCCGCCTGAAACCCGGGCAATTTGTAAAAGTCTATATAAACGGGTGGGAACGCCCCAATTCTGTGGTGGTGCCGCAGCGTTCTGTCAGTCAATCGCCGCAAGGGGCATTTGTCTATGTGGTCAATGCTGAGAAAAAAGTAGAATCACGGCCGGTAACCACCGGTGCATGGTCCGGAACCGACTGGGTTATTCTTAGCGGTCTGGAAGAAGGTGAGCAAGTCGTCGTTGAAGGTCTGACAAAGATTCGGGCCGGCGCTGAGGTAGTTTTGGCTGCTGCCGACAAAGCCGATACCGTGCCCGCAGACATGCGCGCCTCCGATGAATCCGCTTCTGCCCACCAATGAACTCAAGTCTGTAGTAGGGAAATATTATGTTAGCCGCTTTTTTTGTGGATCGCCCTGTATTTGCATGGGTTATTTCTATTGTAATTATCATAGGCGGGGTGGTGTCCTTATTTTCGTTGGCCATTGAATCATCGCCTCAAATTACGCCGCCCACCGTTGTGGTCAGCGCTGTTTATCCCGGCGCTGACGCAGAGACGGTCATGGAGTGTGTGGCGACACCTATCGAGCAGCAGCTAAGCGGTATTCCCGATTTGCTGTATTATCAATCAAAGAGCGCGAACGACGGCAGTCTTTCCGTAACCCTTTCTTTTGAAATTGGAACGGACTTGGATATTGCTGCGGTGGAAGTTCAAAATCGACTCAAGAGAGCCGAACCCAGTCTTCCGCAAGAAGTGATCCGTCAAGGCACTAGTGTATCCAAGCGTATGAATACTTTCCTGGGGATCATTGCGCTGCAATCCACCAACCCCGAACACGATTCCCTCTTCCTGAGCAACTACGCCATGATTTATATGCAGGACACCCTTCAGCGTGTGCATGGTGTGGGGCAAATGCGCGTCTTCGGCAACAAAGACTATTCCATGCGCATATCCGTCAATCCGGATCTGCTCGTGATGAAAGGCTTGACCGTTAATGATGTGGCGCAAGCCATCCGTGAGCAAAACGGGCTCTATGCCGCAGGCGAAATTGGTGGACGGCCCAATCCGAATGGACTTGAGTTCACCTTCCCTGTACTGGCTCCCGGCCGTCTTACTACGGTTGCCGAATTTGAAGATATTATTCTTGTTGCCCAATCTGATGGATCTTTGGTGCGGCTTAAGGATGTCGCCACCGTCGAATTAGGCGCGCAAGGCTATGGTTCTGAAGGGCGCTACAACGGAGAAACAACGGCGATTATTCCGGTTATTATGCAGCCCTTGGAAAATGCCTTGGAGACTATGACCGGCCTTAAGATTGCTTTGGATGAATTGGCCGAGAACTTTCCCGAAGGAATGTATTACAGCATTCCCAATGATACAACCCGATTTATCAAAGTGTCTCTGTGGGAAGTGGCGATAACCTTCCTGCAATCGACGGCGCTCGTAGTGATCGTTGTGTTGATGTTTCTGGGTAGTTGGCGCGCATCCATTATTCCTCTTGTCGCGATCCCGATTTCCATTGTCGGTACCTTTACCGGGCTGCTGATTATTGGATTTACAGTTAATACGCTGACCCTTTTTGCCCTCGTCCTTGCCATCGGTATTGTTGTGGATAATGCCATCGTTGCCGTGGAGAACGTGGAACGGTTGATGCACGATGAAAAGCTCGCGCCTCGAGAGGCAACCATCAAAGCCATGAAGCAGGTGACGGGCCCGATCATTGCCAGTGTGCTGGTCCTTGCCGCTGTTTATGTTCCCGTCGCTTTTCTCGGCGGCAGCACGGGCGTGATGTATCGGCAGTTCGGCATTACCATCGCCATGGCGGTCGCCTTTTCCGGTGTCGTAGCCCTCACGCTTACGCCGGCATTATGCGCCAATGTGCTGCGGCCCAACCACAACAAGATTTTCGTATTCCGTTGGTTTGACAACGGATTTAACTTCCTTGCGCGACGCTTCATGACCGCTGTGAAATGGGTCATTCGTCTGGGCGTGATCTCTGTCCTGATCTTTGGCGCCATGATCTGGGGCACCTATACCTTATTGCGAGAGGTTCCCACCGCCTTTGTTCCGCAAGAAGACCAAGGATTTTTCCTGATTGTGGTGCAGCTGCCTTTGGGCGCTTCCTTGGATCGAACCATTGAGGTGGTGAAGGAAGTGGAGACTTTTATTTTAGAACAGCCTGAGGTGGACGGGACAAGCGCCATGTGCGGTCAGGATATGCTTTCCGGCGCTGTCACGTCGAGCTCTGCAACCATGTATGTCAGCTTGAGGAATTGGGATGAACGACCGGATCCGGAGAATAGTGCTTCTTCGGTGATGGGGCGTGTTTTTGCGCGCTTTGGCAACTTCAAAGAAGCGACGGTACTTGCCTTTATTCCGCCGCCTATTTTCGGTTTGGGGCTGCGCGCCGGGATTGAGGCGCAGCTGCAAAGCCGAGGCAGCAGCGACATCAACCAATTAGCCACCGTCATGAACAATTTTGTGGCGGAATTAAATCAAGATCCCATGTTTGAAGGAGTCTCCGGCGTCCTGAATATCGAACAACCCAAAGTCCGTGTTAATCTGAACCAAACACGCGCCAAAATATTGGGCATTCCCATTGGCGATATTTATAACACCCTTCAAGCTTATTTGGGTTCCTATTATATTAATGACTTTAATATTTATGGGCGCGTTTACCGCGTTCAATTACAAGCCAACCCTGAGTTTAGAGAAAGCCCCGATGATATTAAAAAGATTCACGTACGCACTTCCGCCGGCGACATGGTCGAATTGGGCGGTGTCGTTGACGTGGAGATGGAGGCGGGCCCGAACGTGGTGAGCCGATTCAACAGCTTCTCTGCCGTACAGATTACCGGCGCTCCCGCTCCCGGCGTGAGTACCGGTCAGCTCATTAAACGGGTTCAAGAACTGGCGCGGGAAAAGTTGCCCGAAGGCTTTGACGTGGAATGGAGCTCCGGGTCTTTCCAAGAAGTCAGGGCAGGCAACCAGTCGATCTATGTCATTCTCTTTGGTCTTGTCATGGTCTTTCTCGTATTGGCGGCTCAGTATGAAAAATGGTCGCTGCCCGTGACCGTGCTGCTCAGTGTGCCTTTCGCCGCTTTTGGCGCCACACTCTGGGTCTGGTATCGCAACGAAGACGCTGATATTTATTTCCAAATTGGATTGCTGACGGTTATCGGACTGACCGCGAAAATGGCTATTCTTATTATTGAATTCTGCGCAACGGAACGGGCGGAAGGCAGGACGATTGTTGAGGCTGCCTTAGAAGCGGCACGACTGCGGCTGCGCCCCGTTATGATGACTGCTGTCACGACCATTCTCGGTGCCTTACCACTGGTCTTGAGTAAAGGCGCCGGCGCCGCCGGACGTCATTCTATTGGCGGCAGCGTAATGGGCGGCATGATGTCTGCATCTTTCCTTTCCATTTTCTTTATTCCCCTCTTTTTTGTGATTGTTCAATGGATCAGTGAACTGGGGAAAAAGCCGAAAGTTGCGCCCCTTCCACCCGGAGAAAAAGCCGGTGATGACAAAGGAGAAGGAGAAGTAACCTCATGAAGATCCGTCTCTATATAGGCAGTATATTGTTGACCGTCCTTGTTGCCGGCTGTATGACCGGCCCCGATTATGAAAAGCCGGACTTTAAGGTCGCCGACCAATGGACAGAAGACTTGGAAGGCGGCGAGAAAGCAGATCCTGCCGACCGCGTACATTGGTGGAAAGAATTCAGCGATCCTACATTGGATGATCTGGTTGCCCGTATCCTCGCCAATAATCTTGATTTGAAGATTGCGGAAACGCGCATTTTGGAAGCGAGAACCGGCTTAATCATTACCGGCGCTGCATTGTGGCCTCAGTTAGATGCCTCCGCTTCCTATAAACGCCGCTACAGTGTGGAGCCGCCCGCTATGGGAGGCGCGCCTTCCGGACGAGGCACCGCAGTATTTTCCCGGAATGGGCTCATGGGCGTCTCCGTTTCAGGATCCACGCCGGGCGGACCGACCCTCTCGTATTCACCCGATATAACAGGCGGCGGCAACTCAACTGCCAGCGTATCCATGGGTACGGAAGGGATGGCGAAAAAGCCAAGCCGTTATTCTGATTTATATCTCGCGGGATTTGATGCTTCTTGGGAGCTCGACTTTTTCGGCGGTACCCGTCGCTCTTTGGAAGCGGCGCGGGCAGGCGTGCAGGCTATCGAAGAATATAAAAATTCCTTACTCGTTATGGTCGTAGCCGAAGCGGCACGCAGTTACTTTGATTTACGGTCTTATCAAAATAGACTCTTGATTAATAAAAAGAACATTGAGGCGTTGGAAGAGTCTTTGGAATTGGTGCAAGCGCGATTCGTTGCGGGATTAACCAATGAACTGGATGTAAAACAAGCTGAAACCCACCTCGCCAACATGCGTTCTACTTTACCGACTTTTGAATATGCTATTGAACAAGCCATTCACCGCCTCGAAATATTATCGGGAGAGGCGCCCGGAACATTGAAGGAGGAGTTGTCGGAATCCACACACTTGCCGGCGGCTCCTCCGGAAGTGTTGGTCGGCATCCCTTCCGAAGTATTGCAGCGACGCCCTGATATACGGTCAGCTGAACGGGATCTGGCCGCGGCGACAGCACGCATTGGTGTGGCGACAGCCGACCTCTTTCCCAAATTCTCCCTTACCGGTTCTTTCTCCGGGACCGATGACAGTTTTTCAGGCTTGCGCTTGTCTTCGAATCGAACATGGTCTATCGGACCTGCAGTACGCTGGCCTGTTTTCGACGCCGGACGCATTCGTGCCAACATAGAAATACAAAATATCCGGCAGGAACAAGCCCTGTTACAGTACGAAAAAACCATTATATCTTCCTTTGAAGAAGTGGAAAATGCCTTGGTCTTGTACGCCAAAGAACAAAACCGTTTGGTCGAACTTAAAAAGAGTGTTGATGCCGGCAGGAAAGCCTTGGATATTGCCACCGACCTTTACAAACAAGGGCTGGTCAATTTCCTCAACGTATTGGATGCGGAACGTACCTTGTTTGCCGCTGAAGACCAACAGATCAGTTGTGAAACGAATGTGCTGACCAGCCTTGTCGCCTTATATAAGGCGCTGGGCGGAGGATGGGAAGCGCCGCCGGAAGTGCTAGAAGAAGTGTTGGAGGAACTGAGTCCCTTAGAATAAAGCGATGAGAACGCAAAAGGGCTTCACGCAACGAGCCGCGGAGGCTCAGTTTCTACCGCTCCTCATTCCTTTCAAAGAGGAATCCTGTCAGTGGGGAGGAGGCGTCGGCAGTAGCACGCTGCGGGCCTAGCCCGGCGTTATAAGCCGATCTGCCCGCTTCTACGGCGAGGGCGAAGGCGCGCGCCATCATACCATGATCACGGGCATCAGATAATGCGGTATTGACCAGTACCGCATCAGCGCCCAGTTCCATAGCCTCCGCTGCATGAGACGGCGCGCCCAATCCCGCATCTACCACAACCGGCACACGGGCTTGTTCAATAATAATGCGCACCATATCGCGGGTTTTCATACCGCGGTTGCTGCCGATGGGCGCTCCTAAAGGCATAACCGTTGCCGTGCCAATATCCTCAAGTCTGCGGGCGAGCACGGGGTCCGCTTGGATGTAGGGCAATACGATGAATCCATCTTTCACAAGCATTTCCGCGGCACGGAGTGTTTCAACCGGATCGGGAAGCAGATAGCGCGGCTCAGGCGTTAATTCAAGTTTCACCCAGGGCTCGAGTCCCGCCGCCCGTGCCAAACGTGCCAGACGCAGCGCCTCTTCTGCCGTCCGTGCGCCGCTGGTGTTCGGCAAGATCAGTTGTTTATTCGGATCGATAGCAGCAAGAATGCTTTGATTTTCTTGTTTGCTTAAATCAACACGGCGCAGTGCAACGGTAATAATTTCTGCGCCGCTTGCTTCGATGGCTTGGTGAAGGGCGTCGTTGCTCGGGAATTTTCCCGTGCCGATCATGAGCCGCGAATTAAACGTGCGACCGGCTATGATGAAAGGATCCTGTGTATTCATAATGAT
>JAAYJI010000056.1 GCA_012523015.1 Candidatus Hydrogenedentota bacterium | reverse complement strand
GTTGTGACAATTCATCGCCCGTTGCGAGTACGCGAAGGGCGTTAATGGCTTCTACGCGAATGGTGGGTTCCCCATCAGCAGCAAGGAGAAAGAGAAGTTCGACGGATTCCGCTGCCTGGCGCTCAGCCAACAAGGCGATTGCTTGCAGTCGCAGGGGCTCGTCATCCTTTCCTTTGGCAACCTCCATGAGCTGTGTGTTCAAGGTGGTATCGGCCATGACCATCAAAGCTTCTTTGGCGATACGCTGTTCTTCCACAGAGGCATTGACCGCTCTGTCTAATAGGAAATCAGTCAAGGTTGAATCTGCCAACATACCGGTTGCTTTCAAGGCGGCGAGCCGTACTTCTGTGTTTTCATCATTCGTAAAGGCTTGTACGGCGGCCCGTGCGCTACGGTCTCCGCGCACGGCGAGGGCATCTAAAAGTCCGGCGCGCAGCGGCGCAGCGATGGTGGGCAGCAGATCAATCAGCGATTGCGTGATCTCGGTGTTTTCAATGTTCCGCGCCAACATGAGCGCATCCGATGCAAGTGGGAACGAGGGATCTTGTAGTAAAGCCGTGAGCAGCGCTTGGCTCTGCTCCGGCTGTGCTTGGATGAGCAGCGCGACAGCGGCGAGACGAATATGGTCAGGGAAATCAGGGGCGGCCATCTTGTTGAGCACTTCCAAGATAGCTTCGTTCAGGTCGGAATCCATCCAATGATTGGCGCAGCTTAGGCATCCGTCCCAAAGATAGGGTTGCTTTTCTTCCTGTGTTTCTTCCAGGGCGTCGACGAGTTTTTTACAGGCTGCTTCGCTGTTGATGGAGCTCAGGGCGTGTACGGCGGCTTCGTTTAACATTGCTTCGGATCCTTTTAGAAAAGAGATAAGGATCGGAACACATTCTTCACTGCCTTGACGACCCAAAGCCAACAGAATCGCCCGTTTCTTTTCCAAGTCGGAAGTGTTGAGTGCCGCAATAAGCGATTGGGTGGATTCATGGATATCCATGTGTTCCAAGGCTGCGAGAGCGGTGCTGAAAAGCGTTTCTACTGCCAATTGTTGCGCGAGTATTTGCGCGCCTTGGGGCTTGCTAATTTCTCCGAGCATACGACAGGCGAAACGTTTGGCGTCAACTGTGCAATCACCGGAAAGGACGGTGATGAATGCCTCTTCCAATTCATCAGGGGACGGGGCTCCGGGTTTGCCTGTATTTGCCGCGTAGACGGCTTGCTCAACGGTGCGCAGCGGGACTTCCGAGCCCCCTTGTTCATAGGTGCAAAAGGCGGTGAATTGTTCTTCCAAAGAAGAATCCAAGGCTTGGGAATAGGGGCTCAGTCCCAAGGCAACCATGAATGTGAGTGCAAGGCAAAGGCTGGGATAGTGTGCGCAGCGAAAAAGGACCAATGATTTCATGAATATATTCCTTATAATTCAAGTGTGAATATGAACTGAGTTTGGGATGGCGGTCAGATCACCCAAGGGGCGCGCATGGATGGCTGCATTAAGCGATTGGCGGCATCATCGTCAAAGCATTCGCGCACAGGATCCCACTTCAATTTTTTCCCGGTCAGCATAGCGATATTTGCCATGTGACACATGGTTCCGCTGTGATAGCCAACCTCGACGGGCGCTTTGGGTTCGCCGCGCGTCTTGACGCATTCGATAAAGTCATAATGATGACCGCGGCTCCGGCCCAAGTGTAGTTCGTTGGGACCGATGACTTCACGTAAGAGGGAAGTGGGATTCGCTTCAAGGGTGCCGGCGTGGACATGGATAAATACCCAGCCCTCATCGCCTTCAAAGCGTATGCCTCGAGGCTCGGTCGTGTCGCCGATCAATCGCACACCGTTAGCGTATTCAAAGGAGAAGTTATAATCATAGGCAGTGTTAAACAGTCCTTCTTTTGCGAAGGTACCTGTCCCTTCCACGCTCAGGGGCAGGGTGTCATCTGTTCCGTTGCCTAATTGTCCCAAGTCGATAATATGGGCACCGCGATCAGTCATTTCGCCGCCGCTATAGTCTAGGATATAGCGAAAATAAAAGTGACAGCGTTTTTCTGTATAGGGAGCTTCTCGGGCGGGGCCAAGCCAGAAATCGTAATCAAAATGATCGGGAACAGGCATGAGCGGAGAGGGCGGTTGTTCGTATTCCTCAACGCGGTCGACGGGCATCTGCACGCGGATCGTATGCAGTTTCCCTATGCGCCCATTACGAACCAATTCGCAAGCATAGCGTGAGTTGTCGCGGGACCGCTCATGGCTGCCTGTCTGGAATACACGTTTATAACGGCGCACGGCATCTACTACGGCGCGCCCTTCCGGGATGCTGTTGGCAAGAGGCTTTTCACAATAAATGTCTTTGCCCGCCTTAGCTGCGGCAATGCTGATTACAGCGTGCCAATGATCGGGGGTGGCGATCATCACGGCATCAATATCATCGCGCGCGAGCACTTCCCGAAAATCATAGTATTCCTGAATACCGGAATAGGAATCGCCGGGCTTTGCACTTGCATAGTACTCTTCCAACATGTTTTTTGCGCCGGCACAGTGCTTGCGGTCAACATCACATACGGCGACGTATTGGACGTCAGGGATATTCATGAGCGCACGGGTGTCATAGCTGCCCTGGCCGCCCACGCCGATAGATGCCATGACGATACGTTCGCTGGGGGCAACGGCGCCGTTACGTCCCATAGCGGAGGCGGGGATGATGACCGGGATAGCGGCTGCGGCTGCGGCGCCCTTCAAGAAAGAACGGCGTGACAGGGGGGATGCGTACTGTTTCATAGAGAATCCTCCATTTAGGTTTATTATGAAGCAAATTGATGCTTAGGAAATAATGACGATAGCGACGCGACTGCAATGCCACGCGGTACCGGGCATGACAGGGAATCCAAAAGTTCTTTCACAAGACACAATATGATATTGTGGGGTTTATAGCCGGATTAATACAAACTTTCAATTTTTTTCGAATGGCCGGGCTGAATGATGGTCTCAGGATTGATATTTCTTTTGTGAAATCTTTTATAATTGACGCCTTCGATTCCAAAGGTTCTTTTGCTTTCCCTGACCTTGTACTTTATCATTGTACGGCTATTGGCTGCGCTAAATAAAAAAAATATTCACCAAGGATTTGACGGTATGTCGTCTGACCGGGTTACATTCCAACATACAGGCCGCGTAAACTTTTTCTT
Organism: Candidatus Hydrogenedentota bacterium; assembly: GCA_012523015.1. Classification (NCBI taxonomy): domain Bacteria; kingdom Pseudomonadati; phylum Candidatus Hydrogenedentota; species Candidatus Hydrogenedentota bacterium. The sequence continues at coordinate 815 of JAAYJI010000056.1, read as the reverse complement.
GCATCTTATAGGTGTGGCTTTTTTGAAACTACTGGGATGGAAGGTGGAAGGGACACCGCCATCTGTTCCCAAATACATTGTTATTGTTGCGCCCCATACCTCCAACTGGGACTATCCGATTGCGCTTGCGATTTCGTGGTATTTTCGTATGAAAGGGGCATGGCTTGGCAAATCCGACGTCTTTAATTGGCCCATATTAAAATATATCTTCAAAAAAACAGGCGGTATCCCCGTATATCGAGGTACACGCCAGGGGCTTGTTGAACAGGCCGTAGAGGTCTTTGAGCAACGGGAGGAGCTGATTCTCGCATTGACTCCTGAAGGAACCCGTGCGAAGGTAGTCTATTGGAAGGCGGGCTTTTATCGCATTGCACTCGCGGCAGGCGTACCGATTTCCTTAGGCTATCTTGATTTCAAACGCAAAGCCGGCGGATTTGGCCCTTTATACTATTGCACAGGCGATCAGGAAGAAGATCTGGCATTCATCCGTTCGTTTTTCGACACGGTTACGCCTCGCCATCCATCGCTGCGCAGTGAGGTTCGTTTTAAGTCGGGACAAGACAACGGAATCCGTAACAGTTCCGATTTCCAGTCTGTTCATAAGGATCCGGATACACCGTAATTTTTTGTTGGGCTGCGGCACGGACTCTTGCTGTGACTTCCCCTTCTATCTCTATTTGTCTTTCCCTGTTGCGCTGATTTCGGATGTAGGGAATTGGATACAACATGGTATAGTGAAGTATGGCTGACAGAGCAAATACAAGATCTAGCAATACGAATAAATCAGACCAAGGCTCGAAATTTCCGCCATGTAT
>JAAYJI010000055.1 GCA_012523015.1 Candidatus Hydrogenedentota bacterium | reverse complement strand
TCTCTATTCTGTTCACCCTCCAACTCGTCTTGGTCGTCGGCATTGTGGTTTATTTTTTCAGAAGGCGTCATCAATGAAACTTCGTCAGAATCTTATACTCGTTTTTATATTGATCCTTCTCCTAGCGCTCTATGGGCTTTTTCAATACAGCCAAAAACACCGCTCGGAGCAGCAAGTATTGGCAAAACAGCTTTTTTCATTCGCCCCGGAATCTATAACGCAACTGTCTATCGCTCGTATCGGTGAGGCGCCCTCCGAGGCGGAACGGGTCACGGAAGACTTATGGCATATTACCGAACCCAACGAAACCATCACTCCCTTTCACGCCATGTGGAACCGCGTTGCGCTCCATCTTGCCAATTTGATGAATGAACACACAGTCGCCGATTCACCGCAAGATCTCAGCTCTTACGGCTTGGATATACCTGCGTTAACGATTCGTGCGGCTTTGGCGGACGGAAACCATTTAGAGATGGTTTTTGGCGATTTGGAACCCTCCGATCGTTTCCGTTACGCCCGATTGAACTCGGGGCCCCTTTTTCTCGTGAGTAAAAACAGTTTCTTTGAATTAGACCGAAGTCTCTTTGATCTGCGTCATCGCTATCTTGTGGAAAATCGAGAAGTGCCCTTGCTCAAACTGGATTTTGCATGGATTTGGACCGAAGCCGCCGCGGAAAAAGACGGACACCCCATTGAGCCCGGACAAGAAAGCACTGCCATTATTGTTGAGAGAAGCGATCCGCAAGCGCCTTGGCGTGTGACTGCGCCTTTTGAAGCATCTGCCCATTATGAAAAAGTGGAGGCATTGGCGGAAGCACTGCAATTCGCAGTCTGTAAAGCCTACGTGGACACACCGGAAAGCCTGTCCGATTATGGATTGGATCCGCCCCGAGCACGCATCAGTTTTCAAGATGCTAATGGCGGCGAGATGCGCACTGTATTCGTAGGACTCCCCGATGAAAGCCCTGAAAGCAAAGGATTATTCGTGCAGGTTGCCGGTCAGCAAGCCGTCTCCATCATTGAAGATCCGCTCCACACCCTATTCCCTGTGAGCGTTTCGGAATGGCGCGATCTCCGCCTCTTAACGCGTCGGCTCACCGACATTGCCGAGCTCCATTATAGCCGAGGCGATACCCAGCTTAGCATGGAACGGAGCGACACAGGCTCTTGGCAGATCACCGCGCCACCATTAGAATCAATCAACGAATTTGCGGTCAACGCCTTTTTACGGTATATCAAAGAGGCAACGGGTAATGAATTCATGGATGATCCTGCTGTGGAAGCCGCGCTGCCCGCACCGGAAGCGGTCATAAGCCTGCGCTTCGACAATGATGAACACTCCGAGATTTTGCTCTACCCGGGCAAGGAGGCGGGCCATTATTACGCGCGCCAAGATAGCGGCGGCATCGTGTCCTTAGAAGGGGTTGCCGTTAAAATGTTGTTGATTGACGCCGATACCTTCCTGTCTATGGAACTCTTACGCTTCAACAAAAATGATCTTAGCTCCTTTCAGCTGCATTTTGATGCCGTGGACTATACGCTCGTGAAGCGTCATGGCGTGTGGAGCGCTGTCGCGCCGGCAGGCTTCCAACTTCAAAACCAGAGCGATGCGGAAAACTTGCTCAGCCTCTTTTCCCCCTTGAAAGCGGAAAGCATCGTGGAAGATGTTGCGGACGACCTGAGTATCTACGGGCTGGACACACCTCTTTTCTCGATTGAACTCGGCTTTGAAGAGCAACCAAACGCGACCTCACCTAAACACCGTGTTACTATTGGTTCTGTGTGCCCCGACAACGCCAGCGAACGCTACGCGCAATGCTCCACCCGTGCCGGTGTATTCACCCTAAGCCAAGAAGTGATGGACAAGATTAGAGAGCTCATGCGCGGCTTTAAGCAGCCTTGATATCTTTGGTCTGCCGGAAAGGCGTAAAAGATGCAGAGATCTTTTAAACCATGAAACTCATTGCTCACGAACAAGTCCAACATCGCAGTGTTACCCATACCTTTGATGATGCGTCCTGGCGGGGTCTACTATTTGTGGGGCTTGGTTTTTGTTTCCTCGCCCTGTGTATCGTCTTAATAAAGCGCGATGATCTCGCCGGTATTGCAGCGATCTTCCCGCTCCTGCTCGGATTGATATTTCTTTACTGGACTTGGGTGCGCCGTAAAAACAATAACCAGTCTTGGTTTATGAAAGTTACGCCCGACGGACTCTATCTGAATATGGATTACTGCGACGGTTATCCGGTCCGTGAAGTATCGGGCACAGTACTCTTCGTCCCGCAGCCTTGGGTGGCACGTCTCATACCCGTCCGGGAAGTGTTGGTCTTGCCCCATCGCTTCGGCATAACACGCCATCATTTTTCTTGTCTTGATGTGGTCTGTCATTACGCGCTGCCGCAGCCTGTTGTGGAAGCAATCAGCAAACGAGAATCTGCCTTTAAAAATGCGGGGAAGTCGGGGCCCTACCCGCTAAGACGGGTAGGACAGCAACGCTTGCGCTTGAATTGGGGCTGGGTACAACCCGGCGCTCAAGAGACCATTACACAACTGACCGAACAGTATGGGCACACCAAAGAATGTATGATTGTTTTCCCCGATTGGAATTCTTTAAGTGACGTGCAAAAAGAAGCGTTTTTGGATGAACTGTGGCGCATGGGACTCCTTGCAGCATGTATAACCCTTGGCCGCGAATACTATCGCCGCTCAAGCAAAGAAGTGCGTCAACTCTTGGAAAGCCGTAATGCACCGCCGTCCTCTACAGAAGCCTAATCAAATAAGGCAGTCGCAAATTCTTTCGCATTGAAAGGCTGCAGATCCTCAATGCCTTCCCCCACACCAATCATCTTGATAGGAATGCCCAGTTGCTTATATATAGCGATAGCCATACCGCCCTTCGCAGTACCATCCAGTTTGGTCAATACAATACCATCCACTTTTAAAGCGTCGGTAAACTGTTTTGCCTGTTGTAAGCCATTTTGACCGGTCGTAGCGTCCAATACGAGCAAGACCTCATGGGGCGCGCCCGGCTGCCGTTTCCCGATCACGCGATGCACCTTCTTCAGTTCTTCCATCAAATTCACTTTGGTGTGCAGTCTGCCTGCCGTGTCAATGATAACGTTATCCACCTTACGCGCCATGCCGGCATCCACCGTATCGTAAGCAACGGCTCCCGGATCGGCTCCTTCTTGGTGGCGTATGAGGCCGGCTCCCGATCGCTCCGCCCAAATGGCAAGCTGTTCCGCCGCCGCCGCGCGGAAGGTATCAGCAGCCCCAAGCAAGACCGAGCGCTTTTGCTGTGCGAGAATGTAGGCGATTTTACCGGCTGTTGTTGTCTTACCGGAACCGTTCACGCCGGCAACCAACATTACGTGAGGCTCCCCGTCACACTGCCAGTTGCAATCGCCTTCATTTTGAGATAATAGCGACGTAATCTCCTCTTTGAGAATCTCCAAGAGGGTTGACGTTTCTTTAATCCCTTCCTTTTTCATGCGATCCTGCAAATCACTGATCATCTGCAGGCTTGTTTCCACGCCAACATCGGCACCAATCAAACTTTCCTCAAGCCGCTCAAAGAGTTCTTGATCGAGAACGGTATGCCCGGAAAAAATTCGTTTGATGCCGCCCATCAAACCGTTTCTTGTTTTACCTAAACCCGATTTAAGTCTGGAAAAAAAACCTCTTTCAGACACGTTATTCACCCTTTCATCTTGTTAATGAATTCCACCGTCGCCCCATACATGCCTTGTCCCCTTTTTACCTATCCCGCCCTTTAGAAGGAGGAAACCCGATAGGCAATGGATTGATGGGTTATGGAATTATACGTAGAGCCGCCGCTAATATGGACGGTGCCATCGGCATTGAATGTGGCAGAACCATAACAAGGGTAGTACTCGCCGTCATATAAGAACGCGCCATTATTCCAATCTGCGAGCAACGCCTGTTCTTGTACAATCAGCTTGCCGCGCATCTCCACATCATTATTGATTTGCGCAACAAAATATTTCGCATCACCTTCAGTCTGGAGTAAGGCCGCTCCTACAAAACGCTGTTGTGTGCCATGCCGTTCATATAAAGCATAAACACCGTCGCTCCAGCCGCGACCCGACAAGGGTTCCATGCGCACCGTCTCCGCGTCAGAAAAAGAAGGAAAGGAAGACATCAAGCTTTGGAGCATCTGATCGTAGTTATCACTTTCCGGTCCCTGCCAAAAGCTTTGGGCAGACACACGGAGGTCTTGGCTGCGCCCGTAGTCCGGCGTCGTCAATAAAGAGGAAATACGGCCTGCATTCAGACCGAGCCACAATAAAATCAACAACCCCAACACGGGCAGCGCTGTGGTCAACAGCATGGACCGTGACGACAGTTCCTTCTCGGTATTCAGCATCTGATCTGCAGTAAGGCGCAAATGTCGTTGGTCACGAAGATTATTGCCGCAGGTCTTGCACAATAAAGTGCCTTCCGGATTTGTCGAGCCGCACTGGCTGCAAACGGCATCCGCCTCAATACCTTCTTTGTATTCTAGTGGTTCAAAGGGTTCCATCGCCATTTGGTTCACTCTTTACTAATTGCATGTTTCTGTCAATTAAATCAATTGCCGCACAAACACTATTATGTCCTATTTGGTTCTAAATATCAACCTCTGCTTAAAGATTTACAAAAATAGTTAAGTGCATAGGCGCAATTCATCCTGTCAAAACTTATGCTATACTCTCAGCATAATATTCATGCCGACTAAATGCCGGACCGTACTATTCCCAAAACCTGAAAAAAAGACACAGAATATGGCCGACATTCCATCAGAACAGGATCAATTCTATATGCAATGCGCCCTGCAAGAAGCGCAGCGCGCCTTGGCGATTAACGAAGTGCCCATAGGCTGTGTGATTGTCCACGAAGACCGTATTATTGGCTGCGGATACAATCAACGGGAATTGTTGCAGGATCCTACAGCCCATGCGGAAATACTCGCTATCAAAGAAGCAGCCCGTCATCTGGGCAGTTGGCGCTTGGAAAATGCGCGGCTCTATGTTACTTTGGAACCGTGTCCCATGTGTGCCGGAGCCATCATTCTCTCGCGTATAGAAGCCCTATACTTCGGAGCCTATGATCCCAAGGCGGGCTGCTGCGGCTCCCTCATGAACTTGCCCGCCGATAAACGTTTCAACCACCGCCCCCAAATGATGGGCGGTGTTCTTGGCGAAGCATGCGGTGATTTACTCCGTTCTTTTTTTCGTTCTATCCGAGAAAAATCCAAAGCCCATAAACTTTCCTATGAGCAATGAACAGGGCATCCCGATTCCCCAACCGGGCCGTGATCAATGCTGTTCAACAAAGCGCTTCAGCGGCTTCGACCCCCTAAGAGCGCTTGCACAGCGGAGCCTCTATTTGGACAGCGACAATCTGATTTCTCTAGGTTCTCCCAGCCGTCAAAGAATAATAATTTGAACTTTCCATGAAATATCTGTATTTTAGGACAATTGTAATGACGTAGGGACTCTTCTGCGATCTGCTTCTATACCCGCGGCGGGACGCTTTATTTTTCGAAACGAAACGATATGAAAAAGAGTCCAGTCTCTACGAAAACTTCAAAAGGAGAATTATTACCCATGAAAATGCATCCTTGTCTCAGTCTTTTGCTTGTCGGATTGATGGCGCTTTGCCTCGTGCAAGCCGCAACGGCGGAAAAGATCGTTATCGCTCATCGCGGCGCCAGCGGCTATTTGCCCGAACATACCCTCCCTGCTTATGCCATGGCCTACGCCATGGGTGCCGACTTTATTGAACAAGACCTCGCCATGACCAGCGATCATGTACTGATCTGTCTCCACGACAGTACCCTAGACAAGATCACCAATGTGGCGGAAGTATTTCCCGATCGTCATCGAGAAGACGGCAAGTATTATCCCGCCGATTTCACCCTTGCCGAAATTAAGCAATTGCGCGTCCATGAACGCCTACCCGTTCGCTTTCCCCCGCAACACTCGATTTTCTCCTTGGTGACCTTTGAAGAGGCAATCCAATTGATTCAGGGCCTGAACAAATCCACCAAAAAGAATGTGGGCATTTATCCCGAACTAAAAGATCCTAATTTTTACAAAGACTTGGATTTCCCTTTCGAAAAGACCGTCCTCGATATTCTCGCAAAATACGGCTATGAAGGACCGTCCGCCAATATTTATATCCAAAGTTTTTCCCCGGCAGCGTTGAAGCGTCTGCGGGAAGAGTTCAAAACAACCCTTCCTCTAATGCAATTAATCTCTGACAATGACATGTTGGAAGAACTGGGTATAGAGCATATCGCCGGCTATGCGCAAGCCATCGGTCCCGACAAAAAATGTATCGTTAAAGATCCGAGCTTGGTGAAACGGGCCCATGATGCGGGACTGAAAGTGCATCCTTATACTTTCAGAACAGAGGTAACCTTGGACGGCTACAAGGATATCGAAACCGAAATGCGCGCTTTCCTTTTTGAATTTGATATTGACGGCGGTTTCTCCGACTATCCCGATTTGATGCGTGCCGTTATTGATGAGGCAAAGAATTAAGAGCTGTGGCACAGCAGTGCGCCCTTTCGTTTATCCCTGATAAGGAGTAATTATGATTATCAAAAACGGAACCCTTCGTGAACATGCCCTCGCATGGCTGGTCTTTATCCCTATCTTCGCTGTTTTCTTTGCTATTACATGGTATATGGGGCGATTTGTGGAAGCACAATGGGATATCAACCTTTTGCTATTCCTCAACCCAGACAACTATGTGCCGGTCCTCGATGAACTCGTCATATTGCAAACAGATTTCGGGATGACCTATCTGCTCATCATCTCCTTGGTATGGATCATTGGCTTCTACGCCACGCGCAACCGGCCCGGCGGCAAGAAATGGGCGCAACGGACCGTCCATTGTATCGGGATCCTTGTGGCTCTGTGGCATGGCGCCGGAATGTTTGTTGCCAAACGAGGCATTTTTTATTGGTCGGAATATGAATACCCCATTATTTTTCTGCCCCTCGCCCTGATATTTTTGGGCGGCTTTTATATTGCCGGAAATCTATATATATGGCTCGATGACGAAAATCAGGAGAAATTCGCCCAAGCCTTCTGGCTTACGTTGCTGTCTCTATTCTTCGTCAACGTCATCGGGGAAGACAACATCAAAGAATTGGTCGCCCGTGTACGTCCCTTACATAAAAACAACGAAGCTTGGAATGGAGCCATACGCCAAATGCCTGATGAAATCGTGCGCGGCGGCTTCTCCTATGTCTCGGGACATACCTCCAGCTTTTGGGCACAAATCTTTATTTATTTCATGTTGATTAAGTCTTGGAAGTTCCGTATACCCCTCTTGCTGCTCGGCGCGTTCCACGGCTACACACGAATCTATACAACGGCCCATTTCCCCTATTGCGTACTCATGGCGACCTTCTTTGCCATCCCCGTCACGGCAGCCATTTACTACTGCTTCTGGAATCATCGTCATCTGCCGCTCATATCCATGCTTTTGCTTTCGGGGGCGCTATACCAATTGAAACCGAAATTGACCATGCCCTTAACCATTGCAGGCATCGCGATCATTTGGTTCCTTATCTATCAATATCGCCACTGGAAAGAACCTTTTGTGCCCTTAGATAATGCATTGGTCTGCAAGGACAGAGAATAGAGATTTACGCCTCACAACCTTCATCAGGAAAGAGCGTTGCCATGGCAAATTCCAAAGCAAAATCGGGATCCTGACTAAGTTCGATATGTTCGGCGCGGCGTGCCAGGTCTTCAGCCTGCTGCCGCGCCTTTTTTGATAGGAGTACCCATTGGGCGCCGCTGAACGCAAGATTGCCCGGAAACTGTATTTTTTCGGTGTGCACTTCAGTCGGAAACAACGCAATCCGCTGCGCATTCTCCCTATTGATATAGCTTCCAAAGCCGCCGGCAATATAAATCCCGTGCAGATCCTCCACTTGCAGCCCCGCGTGCCTCAACAGTAATGTCATGCCGGCACGAATGGCCGCCACAGCCAATTGCAATTCACGGGCGTCATTCTGAGTGAAGCTCAACCTTTTTTCTTGTGTTTCTAAAAAGACAAATTCCGGACGCCCTTGGGAATCTCGTTGTAAACGCCGCGCTACTTTAGGCGGCAAGTTTTTCGGCGCTTCCTCCACAGACAGTAAACGCCCGTCTGCTGTGAGGCATCCGATTTTCAACAATTCCCCGCACAAGTCTATAAGACCGCTGCCGCACAGTCCTATAGGCGCTTTGCCGCCAACGACCTGCAAATATACATCATCGCTAATGTTGATATGCTCCACGGCACCCTCAACAGCACGCATCCCACAGGAAATACGTGCGCCCTCGAAAGCAGGCCCTGCTGCCGTACTCGCAGCAAGCATACGCGCTCCGTCTGCCAATACCAATTCTCCGTTGGTTCCGATATCCACCATAAGTACCGGGCCCGGCTGTTCGTCTATTTCTGCAGCAACCATAGCCGTCACCGTGTCTCCGCCTACAAAGCCGCTAATGACAGGCAACAAATAGACTTGGGCATGATCATGGACCGGTAACGCTAAGTCTGCCGCGCTCAGCGTCACTCCACGGGCGTAAAGGGGCACGAAAGGCGCAACCCCCAGAGACGCAGGAGAAAATCCCGCTGCCAGATGGGACATGGTCGTGTTGCCGGTGAAGACGAGGGCATAGACATGATCTTTTTGAACCCTTGCTTCATCGCAAATCTGCAGGATCATTTCTCGGATCCGTTCCAATAGACAATCCTGCATTTCCAAGAGTGCATCGTTCCCGGACGAAGCAAAAGCAATACGGCTCAATACATCATCGCCGTAGCGGGTCTGGGGATTCAGGCACGCAGCCTCGGCTATTGATTCGCCCGTTTCAAGATGCAGTAACGCGCCGACCAAGGAGGTCGTTCCAATATCAAAAGCGATTCCGTAACATTGAGTACGTGTATCCCCCCCTTCAAAGTCAATCAGTTCGTTACCCCTAAGCGTAACGCTTCCTTCAAAATTGTGGGCACGCAGCCTTTCTCCAAGCCGCTGCAATACAGCCGCTGACGCGTACAAGGAATTGTCTTCCAATCCGGCGGCTGACGCCTCACGCAACGAAGACTCCAGACGAAGAAGATCCGCTTGATTGTCGGCCATGGAGGGCGGCGGCAGACGTAAAAAGTATTTTCGTGTTTCTCCGTCTACGGTGCGGCTCTCACTCTGGCGTCCGAAAGACTGGATTTGCAGCCGCCCTGTCCCCTGTGAGGATGCAGGTAATTCCACTTCGGCATCTGTATAAAAACGCACTTGGCAGCCCAGTCGCCACCCCTCATGACGTTCCTCAGGCGTCAGAAGCCGCATATCCTTATCTCCCGGCGTAGGTGCATCACCCAAGAAACGGACACGACATTTCCCGCAACTGCCCACGCCGCCGCAAGACTGATTCAGACTGAGATCGGTGCGGCGCAGCAGGTCAAGTAAAGAGGTGCCGGGAAGCACCTGCATTGCCTTGGCGCCGGGATGAATCAGAATTGTTAACCGGGGTTTGTCCATGGAGAAAATTCTATAGGGTTGGTGTGCACACGCCATCGTATCACTGACGACGTGGGGCAGCAACAATCATTTTTAAATCCAACGCTCTATTGAGAGCGTCAATTCGTTCCGGATCCTAAATAGGTAGTCGCAATTAAACCTTGGTAATCCGTTACCTGCCCGCCGTCCAGACAACATTCTATAATGGTTTTTCCAAGGGGATGCAATTCGGGAACCATAAATTCACGGATGTGGTCATGGAAGAAACGGGTTAAAAGTTCCGCCCCTTCATCATAGCCTACTTCGCCCACTTCCGGTTGAAGCTGTACTTGAAGCAAGCGTTCAGAAACAGAGTTGCCCTCTAATGTGAGGTGACACAAGGCATGTCCAAGCAAAGGACAACGGGCCGGCGTAATTTGATCGGATTTGAATTTCGCCACGCCCCGGCGTGCCAGATATTCGCGGGTGAGCCACTGGGGCATGAAGCCCGTTTTCCACACACCTATATGTTGGTTAGGACATAATATGTGAACCACTTTCGGCGTTGCCATGATTTGGTTCAACAAAAGATTGGCATGATCAACCTTCAAGCCCGGGGCAAAAGGCCAATAGGAACCGACCCCTTCGGTAGTCATATCGGAAGTATCAATAATACTGGGATTGGCATAGCCCCGCGGCGATACGAGCCGCCACAACCACGAGAGCGCCGGCGGCAGCAGATGAAAAATACCAATGATCCCATAAGAGGGATTCTCTGCGCTGCACATGGGCGCGCGGACACCCAGACTGCGTATATCAATAGACAAGGGCTGATCGATAACGTCCTGCATGGTATGACGCGGTACGATGACGCGGGGATTCGGACAAGGTTCGTTGGGCGCGTCTTCAATATGCTCCCAGATGAGAGCCCTGCTTTTAGGAACGGCATCAATATTCAAAAAGAGCAGCGGTTCGGGAGGCTGCGCCGTCAACGCCTCGAAAAGCGGCGCCGTTGCATAGTGTCGGATATGGTTTACCCGGACGAACCACGAATGCTCTGCATCGACGACGGCAAGTTTACCATCACCCTTTTGTATGGACGGATGACATAAGGCCATGTCGTCGGCAGCGGGCCGCAAGGCACAGCCCCGCGGAATCTCGATATACCGTTTTTCGCCCGTGATCAAGTTTGCGCCGATAAGAAGACGCCCATCGGCTTCACGCTGCGCAATCTCCAGCATTTCGCTTTTACCGCCTCCGCTCGCCCCTTCATGCATGATATTCAGTGTATTGTCGTAGGGCGTCACGACTTGAACGACGGAAGCATGGGCAGTCACCCACCCTTCCTGTTCGCCAAGACCAAGGAGGCTGCCGTAGACGCCCTTCTTTGCACTCGGCCCGGGATACAGATTGTAGGCGTAAATTTCGTGAATATTATCGCCGCGTTTGTGTACAACCACCTGTTTCCCATCCAAATCAGTATGACGAAAAGGCGGCGCTACATAGATGATCAAACGGGGCTTAAACTTCGGCGGCAGATCCTCAGGCGCAATAATTCCCTGCAACATGGCAAGGCCCAACGCAAAAAATCCCGCATTTTCAGGGCACACCACCACAGCGTCCATACCCATTTTTCGGCGGCCTGCAACAAAGGCAAAAACGGACAAGCGCTGTTCTTTCAACCAATTTATAGACCGTTCCCGCAAAGGCTCGAAAGGCTGACCAAAACGCTGCTCAAAGGTGGGTTTATCCGTGGGCAGTGTATCGCCCATGATCATACAATCAGGATCACGGCGGCGCATATAAGGCTCATCATAATTGGCGCTGACGCCGTTGCGAACCCGCGCTACCCGCGCCTCAGTAACGGCGCCCATTCCCGGGACATCATAGGTGACTTCATAATAATCACTGTCGGCGCCACCACAGGCGAGATCTACAAGCTCCACGGTGTTACGGGCAACATGGACCTTCGGCGCAGCACGAAGGAGGGCTTCTGTCTCTACGGGAAGGTTCAATAAAGACAAGGCGGCTTCTGGAGATACTATTTTTTTGTCCATATACAATCCAATCGTTTATCTCTGGCAGACAAAGGCATCGTGTAGGCGGCAGGGGGGAAACAAATCGTTATAGGAATAGTTTACCATAGTTCATGAGAAAGGAGAAAAACACCTCGGGTCAGCGGGCACAGCTTCAAAGGCGAATTGCAACCTCTTCGAAAATCCAAAACGTTATGGAAATATAAAAAAAGGGATAGTCTTGACGTCTCAGCGTTCCAACTCTAATGGGTCGGTGCTTTGAGAGGTCGAAGACTATCCCGGATTCAATCTATCATTTAACGAAAAAGCAGAAGGAATTAAATCCCGTAAGCGTCACCGCCGACCAAGCGCCATTTGCCGTCGGATTCTTTTTTCATCACAAATTCCAGCGTAACGGAACCTTGATTGGTGGCAATGTCAATCGGATAAACGGTCGCTTCGCCGTCGTCATCAAATTCAATTTCAGCATCGTCAAGGACGAGTTTCGCATCATAATCTTTGACGGTCTGGGGCACATCATCAAGGAGCCCCATCTCTTTGCCTTGGTCGGCATAATCTTTTACCGAGTCTTTATCGCCTACTTGCGGTTGATAAAAGTCTTCGGAGATCAGTTCAAGAACTTTTTCGACATTACCGGTTTCCAAAGCATTAAAGATTTCTTTTACGGCAGCCAGAACTTCTTCGTTGGGGTCTGCAGCAACAGCGGCTTCTTCGACGGCTTCAGCGGCTTTTGGAGCGGCAGCAGGAAAACGGCGCGGTAAGAGCGAATCTTGAAGCGCTTTTTTCGCAGCGGGAAGATCAACCACGATGAGCGCCAGCTTCGCCGTGTCTTCGTTAGTCAGTAGAGAGCCTGCTTCGTTAATGGCTGCATGTCTCGCGTCAAACACAGCCTTATCAGCTGCCAACATAGCGCGCAGTTTGGTGGAGATTTCTCCGGAATTACCGGAATCAATAGCGCTTTGAAGGGCTTCCTTCGCATCTGCAAGATTTTTTTCCAGCATGTCCATGGTGTCACGGTATTCGGCATATCCTGACAAAAATTCCCACATGTCATATTGATCTAAACCGACTTGATCCGCAAATTCGATCAGTACGACTTTTTCCAGCAGGTTTTCCGTCTCACACTGGGCATGGGAAATGCCGCACACACCAAGCACCAAAACCATCGCCAAAATCATCTTCTTCATAGGGTTGTCTCCTTGTTGAGGGTTGAAGTTTGAGAATCAATCCATTAGACAATAAAAAACACGTTCAGGTTTCACTATGCTTTAAAAAAAGAAAAAATGATTTATCGCGAACTTAGACTGTCCCACTCGACAATTTCTCGTGTACTTCACGCAACAATGACGCTGTTGTTTCCCAGCCAATACAGGGATCGGTAATGCTCAACCCATATTTCAGGTCGGCAGGAGTATCACAAATAGGCTGATTGCCTTCCTCTAAATTGCTTTCAAGCATAACACCAATAATGGAGCTATTCCCTTCCAAACGCTGCTGTACCACATCGCGCAGCACGTGGGCTTGAAGCCGCGGCCGTTTACCGCAATTGGCATGGCTGCAATCAACAATGATTCTGGGTTCCAATCCCTGTTTTTCCATCTGTTCTTCCACAGCGATAATACTGACAGGATCATAATTGGGTCCTGTTCTTCCGCCCCGTAAAATGACATGACCGAGCCGATTTCCCAGCGTGTTGACCACACTCGTGCGCCCTTCATCGTCTATGCCCAGAAAATGGTGGGGACGGGTTGAGGAGACAACGGCGTCAATAGCGGCCTGAAGATAGCCATCTGTATTGTTTTTAAAGCCTACGGGCATGGATAGTCCGCTTGCCATCTCCCGGTGGGTTTGGGATTCAGAAGTGCGCGCCCCAATAGACACCCACGAGAGCAAATCGGAAATGTATTGCGGAATAATGGGATCAAGAACTTCACTGGCAGCAGGCATGCCCATTTCTGACAAGCGCAGCAACAATTCACGTGCCTTCAATAAGCCCTTTTCAATGTTGTAGCTGCCGTTCATATCGGGATCATTAATGAGCCCCTTCCATCCCACTGTCGTTCTGGGCTTCTCAAAATAGACGCGCATCACAATATAAAGATGTTGATTGAGTTCTTTTTGCAGGGTGCTCAACCGCCGTGCATACTCTAAGCCCGCCTCGGTGTCATGGATGGAACAGGGTCCTGTAATTACCAGTAGGCGCGGATCCTTTTTTTCAATGATGCGCCCGATTGTTTCTCGGGCATCGGCCACTTTTTCGATACAGTGCTCGTCGGCTTCCAGCTGTTGCCGCAACAGCCCCGGAGGAGGCAATGGAGAAAAAGAAGCTACATTTATATTACTGATGGGGCGTGTCATAGACGCAATTTCCTCGAATTTTATAGGGTTAAAAAAAAGTAATAAGCCAGCTTTGCCCGTGGGATTAAGGCATTAAGCCCAAAATACAGAGCAGATTGCTTCACTATTAGAATACAATATCATGTCCGTCTTAACAAAATTACTGATTCATTTGTTCGCAGATGCCCAGGCGCAGCGCCTTGGTTCAATGAGCGCATCGCCGCAGTCACCACGACCGGATTCTTCGCTGCGTTCAGAATGACGTGGGAAAGCAAGGCTAGAAACATGGTTGAGAACCAGTGCGTGGTAGTTGGGTAGGTTTTTGGCACTCCTTCCTATGTATCGTCTTTGTCCATCTCGTCCATCCTGTAAAAAATAGGACCGCCTCACAATCGAGACGGTCTTTATATTAGAGATTAGATTCTATATTAGCGTGAACGATACGAAAAGATGCCGACGCCCATCAGACTTACACCAATGAGCAGCCAATCACCAAGACCTTTGTGCAGCAATTCAGGTAAGGACAGAATCTTATCATTACTCTTGCAACAACCGCAGCTATCCTCCACCTCTTCGGGCTCACCTTCAGTAGATGCCTCGCCTTCACCTTCTCCTTCGCCTTCAACAGTCTCTTCGCCTTCAACGGGAATCTCGCCTTCGACAGGTTCTTCACCCTCGTTGGGCTCTTCACCCTCGACAGGTTCTTCACCTTCTACTGTTTCTTCGCCTTCTACAGACTCTTCGCCTTCGACAGGTTCTTCACCTTTAACGGGCACCTTATCCTCTTTATAATATTCATAGGCCCCCATATCGATACCTGCTCCTTGGGGGCGAGGCACTCCTAGAAAATCCGCGGCGGGGGCGTCGTTAGACGTGCCCGTATCAATGCAGGGTGAAGAAGAGCGCAGGCGGAAATCTCCCGCCAAGGGATTTACAAAGTCGGGATTGCCAACAATATAACCCGTTCCGTCATGGGCAGCGCTAAGACAGGAATAGCTCACGTTTGTGTTGTATGCGTCATCGGGAGAATTGCCCCAGAAAATGCAGTTGGCCACCGTGGAATAATACATCCCGCCGCCATCGTATGAGGCCGTATTGTTGATAAAGGTACAGTTGGTCGCAGTGCCGGAATACACCCGCCGCCGGAGTAGGAGGCCGTATTGCCGGTGAAGGTACAGTTGGTCGCCGTGCCACCGGACATCCCGCCGCCGAGGTGAGCCTTTCCATTTTGCACAGTGAAGCCGTCTATGATGCCTGCGTTGTTTGAAGTCACACAGCGCCGATTTCCTTTACCGTCAATGACCGTCTTATTGTCTTCCCAATTACGTTCGTCGCGATCGGTTTCCGTACCCTCAAAACCGCCATAGAGGGCAAGCGTCTTTTCGGAAATATCTACCACAGAAGCGGTCGTGCCGGTATAGGTGCCTTGTGCCACCCAGATTTCATCGTTTGTATCGGCTGCATCCACGGCGCTCTGAATGGTTTTGAAGGCTTTGGCCCAAGAAGAACCATCGGGCGCATCAGCAGCGGATGCCCCGTTTACCCGTAATACGGCGGCATGGCCGGGCGTCCCGGTCAGCAACAAAAACAGGGCAAGAAACGCTGCTGTAAAGGCTTGTTTACTCAAATCCGCAACTTGAAATTTATCCATGACCACAGACCTCCTTCGTGTTTGGTCCGTCTGGGATTTTTTCCCAGGCAGGACAGATTCACTTCAGACTTGATTCCAATTTCTGTATAATCGGTCAATCCTATGGCAGATGCTTTGCATTAAGTATCCTCGACAATAGGCACTATGAGACAGTCGATAATATAGTTACATTATTTTAAGAAGCCTTCCTATGAAGCACAATATATCTTATTTTAAAGAATTATATGTATAACAACACTTTATTGTGTAAACGTATTTTAATACATAAAAACAAAAAATACAATAAATAATTAAGCCTATGCGGAGGTGGTTCTCTCTTATGGACAGGGTGGACGAAAGTGCGCTCCTTCCCCAACGTTCCAGTTGGAAACCAGCGCATGGTGGTGGGACATTATGGATTCCTTCGGGTGTTTCAACAGCACTATTGTACCGAAGATCTCTGCGACGTCCTCTTTTTGACCGGCTATATTTCGACCTTTAAACTGCAGTTCTCTAAAAATTGATTTTTCTAGAATTACACTGGAGAGACTGGTTTTTCAGTCGTTAATCTTGCTTGAGCCTTGTCAAGATTCTGTTGAATGCTTTGGGAATGGGGTAAGGCCTGCAACGCCTCTTCAAAATAAGCGGCCGCTTGCACAAAGAGCTTATACCGGGCACAGAGGATACCGGCATTATTCAATACGACGGGATCCCGTCCATAGGCTTTCAAGGCAGCTTCAACATATTGCAAAGCGCCTCGATAAAAGCCCTCCTGCTCAGGGTCATCTCCTGCCTTGTCCCGCCCTTTTAGGAAGCACTCCTGCGCCTTCGCCATCTCCAGTTCATAAAGGATCGTGTCTGCCGTATAGTCGCCCCGTCTGTCTTTCTCCCAGTCGTTCCGCCAGTGGTATTCGGGCGCATACTCCCGATGAGCCGCCTCCTCTCCCGGTCTCAACAGTCGGAATACAAGCCCGAAGGGCATAAAGCGCAAACCCTTTTCTGCAGGAAGCTTGATTGGTTTCGACAGGTATAGGGGGCGCTGCGTATATTCCGCCAACCACACAATAAGTTCAGGCTCATGGCGTCGTGCGGGAAATTCACCGACCTGATCCCGAAGCGCATCGGGTAAGGCTTCAAAGATATCGCCTTCCAAATAGCCGTACTTTCGCAAATTGATCACGTCAGGGCGCAGCCCACAGACTGCTTGCAAATACAGGATACTGAAACTGGCGTGATCAGAATCAGAAATAAAAATTGCGTCTTCTTCCATTGTGTAAAGAAGATTTTCCCCGTAATCTTGTGCCCAATAATATCCTGA
This sequence comes from Candidatus Hydrogenedentota bacterium, assembly GCA_012523015.1. Classification (NCBI taxonomy): domain Bacteria; kingdom Pseudomonadati; phylum Candidatus Hydrogenedentota; species Candidatus Hydrogenedentota bacterium. The sequence continues at coordinate 1,513 of JAAYJI010000055.1, read as the reverse complement.
TTTATCATTCAACCTGTAGTTGAGGTATAAGGGCAGGGCAATGCAAAAGAGACCTAAAAGAAGTGTGACGAATTTGAATCGTTTTTTGTGTGCGAGAAAGGCGAGAGCAGCTCCCAATGCAATAGCGCTCGAGTAATAGGCGGGAATACCGAAAACACGCATGACCCAGAGCCACTCACGGGTCTGCTCAAAATTCTGCCAAAAACAAAATCCGCAGATCACCAAGAGACCGGAGCTCAACAAAAGCACGGCGTAGCGAAGACGACGGCGCAAGAGCAGCCCCATGCCTACTACAGCAATAACGGCAGGGAGTAAGCCAAATTGCAGCAGCCCAAAGCGTCCGTAGGTGAGGAGCTGATTCAGAAAACGCCCAAGACTGCGCGGATACTGGGAAAACATAAAATCGTATTGTGTGCGCCGGAGATGGCGAAGGAAATTGCTGAGCGTTTCGGGATTGCCCCAGTCCAAGAAGGGATTTGCCCGTGACCGCAGCGGCAGATAAAGATAGACACTCAATGCGCAGGCGGCAAGAAGAGCACAGCCCCCCCAGGTCTTCCAATACTGTTGAAAAAAACGCTGTTCTCGATCCCTCTCGGTCCATTGATAGGACAGAACAAAGAGGCTACAGGGCGGGATCAATAACAGGAAGGTGTTGTGCAGACTGGTGCCCAATCCCAGGAAAAAAGCAAAGGCATAGAGCGTTCCCTTCCCCTGTCCCTCTGACCACAACAGCAGCAATAGGAAACAGAGTGCCACAAAAAAAAGATTCATGGTGTACACTTCCGCTATCACTGCCTGCCCCCAAAAATCTCGTGAACAAGCAAAGGCAAGGGCGGCAAAGAATGCCGCCTCCTTGCTTCGGGTCAGCGCGATGATCGTCAGTGCGAGCAACGCCACAGCAAGCGATGCGAAGACGGCGGACATGAGATTCACACGCCAAGCAGTTTCGCCCCAAGGCAATTTACTGAAGAGATGTCCCACCATACAATACAAAGGATAGCCCGGTGGATGGGGAATGCCCGGTAGAGCCGCAGCCGTGACAAATTCGCCGCTGTCCTCTCCGGTGATCGTAGGCGCGAGGGTAACGAAATATAAAGTAAAGGAGAGGATCGCTACAGAAAGCACTATAAGCCAATGGCTCGGTTGGAAAAAGCGATCCTCTGTCTGTGAACCCGGCACGCCTGATTCACCTTCGGCTTTATTCGAAAGATCTTTATCCATCAGCTTTGTTTTTTGAGGCGAAAGACAGCTTGGGCTCTTCACCGCGCCAAATACGCCGCAAATTGGATTGGTGGCGAACGATGATCAACAAGGCAACAAAGGCGGTGAAGAACCGGGTGGGCGTAGGCAGATCAAAGACGAAAACGGACACTGCCAAAGCGGCAGAAGCACTCACGGAACCGACACTCACCATGCGCGTGATTAAAAATGCAACGAGAAACACGATGCCCGCGACTAAGGCGGCGCCGGGTGCTAGGGCAATAACTACACCGGCACTGGTCGCCACGCCTTT
>JAAYJI010000054.1 GCA_012523015.1 Candidatus Hydrogenedentota bacterium | reverse complement strand
TTTAATGCCTATGGGCGAAGCGTGCAAGAGCATCTGCGCGCGAGAGGATGGCTTGATAAAGCTTATGTTTATCCTTACGATGAGCCTACGGAAGCCGATTATCCCCGTGTGTTAAAAGGCTTTCACCAACTTCGAGCAGCCATGCCGGATATGGCACTCATGCTGACGGAGCAAGTAGAACCCGGACTCATCGGCGGTCCCAATCTATGGTGTCCATTGATATCCTTCTATAATCACGAAAAAGCAGAGGAACGCAGAAAAGAAGGGGAACATTTTTGGTGGTATATCTGTACCGGTCCTAAACAGCCCTATCCCGGCCTCTTCATTGATCATCCCGGCACAGATCTCAGGGTGTGGCTCTGGATGACGTGGAAATACCATATTGAAGGTATTCTGATCTGGCAGAGCAATTTATGGACTACCGCAAAAGCCTACCCCGATCATCCACAAAATCCCTATGAAGATCCTATGTCGTGGATGAGCGATGGCAATACAAAGCCCGGAGACAAGCGCCCTTGGGGCAATGGTGACGGCCGGTTTTTATATCCCCCCGAATCAGCGGCCGACGCCCGTCCGACGGCTCCCATTTTGGAGGGGCCTGTTGAAAGCATCCGTTGGGAGATGCTTCGTGACGGTGTCGAAGATTATGAATATTTTGTAATCTTAAAACAAGCGATCCATGATCATGAGGCGGCTTTGTCCGAATCAGAAAAAGCGGCGTACATAGAATTAACGGAAGTACCCCGGAGAATAGTTCGTGATAGACGTAATTACACCAAAGACCCGGCACTGCTTGAAAGACAACGTAGTAGAATTGCCAAGACCATTGAAAAACTTATGCAACAAAACTAGCGCTGGGATTCTGCTCCTTCTCGTTTGCTGTGCCCTTTGTTGCTCCGGCGCAATTGCCCAAGACGAAACACCCCTTCGCTTGAACCAAATTCAAGTCATTGGTACACACAACAGCTACCATGTAGAACCCGATGAATTGATGCTGGATATTGCCTCCTCCTTTACAGAAGAGGCGAATTCAATGCGTTATAGCCACGATCCTTTGGATGTACAGCTAGATCAGGGAGTACGTAGTTTCGAACTGGACATTCATCCCTATTTAGATGAATTTGCTGTCTATCACATTCCGATACTCGACGAAGGAAGCCACTGCCCAAAGATAGAGGATTGTCTGCGCTTGGTTCTCGATTGGTCGCTTCAACATCCTGACCATATTCCAATTAGCTTTCTGCTTGAATTCAAAATCACGGAATCTTTGCTGTCCGGCAGAGAACTGCTTAAGGCAGATGCCGCTACATTAGCGTTATTTGAAAAAACAATACTTGCAGTGATGCCGAAAACGAAAATCTTAAGTCCTGATGACGTACGCGGAAACGCTGCAACCCTAACAGCCGCTGTTCAGTCCGAGGGATGGCCGCTGTTGTCTGACTGTCGCGGAAAATTCTTTTTTGTCCTCCATAACCGAACTGAATTGCGTGAAGCCTATACGAAAGAGCACCCTTCGTTGGAAGGGAGGCTTATGTTTGTGAATTCAACGCCCGACAGATCGGACGCCGCCTTTGCGGTTCCGGATAATCCTTATTCTCAGCGCGTCAAAAAATATATAGCCCAAGGAATGATCGTTCGTGTGAGGGCAGATGCGGGACTGAAAGAAGCAGGCGCGGGAGACACAAGCCGGCGCGATGCTGCCTTTGCCAGTGGTGCTCAAATTATCAGCACCGATTTCCCACGGGGGAAATGTCACCCGGAGACAGGGTACTGTGTCTCTTTTCCTGACGACCAGGATTACCGCGTGTCCCCCACACGCTTTACACCGGACTTACAGCCTACAAAATAGCGGATGTCTGCCTCGAGCTAGTGTTGAAGCGTGTACCCTATTCCCTATTTTCTAAAACCGGAGGGCGGGCGCTATGATACAATGAATTTGATATAAGCCTGTTTTGGGAAGTTGATTGGAGCGTTGAAAGAAGATGGAGATACTATGAATGTTTTGATTATCGGCGCCTTGGGGCAACTCGGAAAAGCTTTATGCACCGAATTTCAAGAGGATCATGTACTGCAAGCTGATCTTGACAGTACCGACTGTCCTTTGGATATCACCGATCACAGCGCCGTTCTTAAGTGTCTTCAAGATTTTAAAGCGGATTTGGTCATCAATACAGCGGCCTATCATGACTTGGTTCACTGTGAATCGCATCCGGACAAAGCCTTTGCTGTGAATGCTGCCGGAGCCATGGGAATCGCGCAAGCTTGCCGGCAAATCAATGCCCGATTGGTCTCTATCAGCACAGATTATGTCTTTGGCGGTGATTCCCAAAATCGAAATCTGCCTTATCGTGAATCTGATCTTCCGCAACCCTTGAATGTTTACGGGACAAGCAAACTTGCCGGTGAACATTTGGTGATGACCAACTGGGCGAACCACCTTGTTATTCGGACGGCGGCCTTATACGGCCATTCTCCTTGCCGGGGAAAAGGCCGGCTTAATTTTGTTGAAACCATGGTTGATCGCGCTTCGACGGGAGCGACCCTTAGAGCCGTTGACGATGAGTGGACCACGCCTACCACTGTCGACGTGTTGGCGCACCAGATAAAGGTATTAGCGGAAAAGGCGGCTCCGGGCCTCTATCATGCTACCTGCAAGGGTGCCTGTACATGGTATGAATTTGCGCAGACTGTTAAAGAGATCCTCAACTTAGAGATGGACGTGTTGCCCGTCCAAAGCAGAGAATTTCAGATCGGCGTACGAAAAGCAACGTACACAGTTCTCGATAACTACAAAGCGGAAAAAGCCGGCTTGGATATCATGCCCCATTGGCGGGATGCACTAAAAAAATATGCGGCCACGCGATGCAATGCATCAAACGTGACCGCATAAAATCACTTAGGCTAGGTATTCAGGCTTAAAAGTCTTCTTTCACATCGGGAATGCTCTGTCGACCCCTTTCAAGAATTTCTTCATCTAAGTCGTAGTCTTCCAATTCACCGCGCAAATATGATTCGTAGGCAGCGATATCGAAATGGCCATGACCGCTAAGATTGAAAAGGATTGTCTTTGCTTCACCGGATTCTTTGCAGCGCATTGCTTCATCCACTGCTGCGAAAATAGCATGACCCGATTCAGGAGCCGGGAGAATACCTTCGCACTTGGCAAAAAGCATGCTTGCTTTGAAACAAGGATTTTGGTAGAGGGCACGGGCTTCCACGAAGCCGTCTTTCTTCAAATGCGCTACAGTCTGCGCCACACCGTGATAACGCAATCCACCGGCGTGAATGCCGGGCGGGACAAAATTATGCCCCAAGGTGTACTGCTTCATCAGCGGCGTGAGCTGTCCTGTATCGCCGTAATCGTAGGCATAAGGTCCACGCGTCAAGGTCGGACATGCCGTAGGTTCCACCGCCAGAAAGCGCGTATTCAATCCTTTTTGAATTCGGTTTCTGATGAAGGGGAAGGCGATTCCGGCAAAGTTAGAGCCGCCGCCGCAGCAGCCAATCACGACGTCCGGGTAGTCGCCGACACTGTCCATCTGCAAAATGGCTTCTTCGCCAATAATGGTCTGGTGCATGCAAACATGGTTTAACACACTGCCCAGACTATATTTGACTTTGCCGCCGCTCTTAATAGCGACTTCAACCGCTTCAGAGATGGCCATGCCGAGACTGCCCGTTGTATCGGGATTATGCGCGCGTATTTTCTTTCCGATTTCGGTAGTATCGCTGGGGCTGGAAATAACGGTAGCGCCAAAAGATTCCATAAATCCTTTGCGATAAGGTTTCTGTTCGAAGCTGACCCGAACCATGTACACTTTACATTCCATGTCAAACATTGAACAAGCAATGGAAAGGGCAGTACCCCATTGTCCTGCGCCTGTTTCGGTGCTGAGGGATTGAACGCCTTCAACAAGATTGTAATAGGCTTGGGGAATTGAGGTATTGATTTTATGGCTTACTGACGGCGTGACACTCTCATTCTTATAATAGATCTTTGCCGGCGTATCCAAGGCTTCTTCAAGGCGATAGGCACGTCGTAAAGGTGTGGGCCGATACATGAGGTAACGATCCATCACCTCGCCGGGAATAGAGATATGACGCTGCGGACTCATTTCTTGTTCAATGAGTCCCAACGGGAAGATCGGAGCCAAGTCATCCGGAGAAACAGGTTGTTGCGTTACTGGATGCAATACAGGCGCAGCCGGTGTAGGCAGATCCGGCAACACATTGTACCAAGCGTCCGGCATTTTTTTTGCATCCAATAAAATGGCGTATTCTCGCATAAATCAAAAATCCTTTTCGTTGATAGAGAGTGGATGGACTCTTAATAGCTCAGAACAATTATTTGAATTTTATTTCCACGGTTGCACGAGGCTCAAGAACGCGGAACGTCAAGGTTTCTACCAGGTAAAGCGAAATGTTATCGCTATCATGACCGGTGTAGCCCACCGACAGATCTTGGCCGACAGTGAGTTCATAATCACCGCCGCGAAGGGAAACAACAGCCGCGCCGTCAATCACAGGACTCCACTCCGGAGTGCTTCCCGTCATCTGTTCGACTATGCGATAAACGGTGCCGCCACCTTGGATAATACGGCTCAAGATATCGAAAGCTTTTGAACCACCGACCAAGGCATAGGGGCCGCCGATGTTGTTTTCTCTCAATTGCGTAATGGCTGCTGCAACAGCATCAACCATGGCTGCAGGCTGGGCTTCGGTAACAATGGCTTCTGTATCAGCGCCACTGAGCATTCCTTCGATACCGGCTTGGGCGAGACCTTTGTACACGATATTTTCTTCAAATGCTGCCATCGCTTTCGCGGCCGCTTCCAAGGCGTCAAGGTCGACATCTTTCGCGCCGCGCTCTAAGTTTTCAAGTTCGCTTAGGCTTAAGATAAAGGGCTGACGCAGTTCAACAAGAGGCAGGGATTGACGTGTTCCCCAACTCGGTTTATCGGAACCGCCATTATCAACAATATTCGTGCGGCCCAAGCCGATGGAATCGACATCCCAGCCCAAGGGACCGTTAAAATCTACCACAGTTCTGGCTGACAGCCGAGACCGGAGAATATCTGCCGCATTGTCATCAATTTCATCCCAAACAGAATCAGAAATGGGAGCGGAAAATCGTTTTAAAGAATTAGTCATGATTAACGTCCTTTCCTAAGCGATCCGATACCAAGACCGGTCTTTTTCGTAGAGGAACCTTCGCCATTACCACCCATGGCATCTTCTTCCAATTCAGTGATTTCGCCGGAGGTAAACAAATAGGTTTTAAGTTCTTCATCGAATTCCGGCATTTGACGACGGATCCACTCCAAGGTCATGGCGGCATGTTCGATTTCTTCATCTCGGTTGTGAATCAAAATTGCCTTCAATGCTGCATCATCTGTTACGTCTGCGCGCTGATTGTACCAATCAACGGCCTCCAGCTCCTCGATTAAACTGGTCAGTGCCCGATGCATATTGCGTGCATTCACAGAGAGTTCTTCTGTTGGCTCATGATAACCGGTTGCCATAAAAATCTCCTTTCTTGATATTAAAGATGGAATAAACAACTCGTATATCACTGCTTGAACGCGGTGATAGGAAAACTAACCGTTCTATTATGCCCGTTTTATAGGTACAAACACCAGTCGCCTATAAAAAACACATTTTATTGGGCTAAGCCTAGATATATCAAGGACTTTGCTGGGCAGTACCTTTCATCACTTCCGTCGATCTCAGGATATTTTCGAATATATTTACCGCTGAATGAGGCTTTGCAGCCCCTTAAAGCGCCGCTCTTTTATTTGGGTCTAAACGAAGCATTTAGAATTTGAGGGTCGCCATCCAAAACAGATATCCGGCGGTATCATCACTGGTTCCACCACTAAATTGAGTGCCAAAGAAGTGTAGAAAACTGCCGCGTGTTAAGCCATCTCCGGGAAACAACACGTTTCCGTAGAGCAGGAAACTCAAATCCTGAGAATATTCATAGCGCGCCCACGCCGCAATTTCCCAGCCAAGATCATCGCTGCCTTTATCCGTCCAGAAACTCAATCCGGGCGCTACGTAAACGCGACGACCTGCCACCTTAATGGATTTGGGAGGATCAAAGGCTTCATCTGCCCAGTTTTTGGCAACATGCAGATGGAGGCGTACCTTTTCTGTGGGCTGCACTTCCACACCCGCTGTCGCTTGAATGAAGTTGGACAGCAAGCTATTGTCATTGATGGTAGGCGCATAGTTCTTTTCACTGAACAACCGATTAAAAGAGACGCTCGCTTGGGGTTTGTAGAAGGGATTCATCCAGTCCCAAAACGAGATGCTTCGGTTATCTTCGCCTTGGAAATAAACGCCCTGTATGAATAATCTCGGTTTCCAGCTTACATCCGTGAAGGTGTAGCCGAGGATGGCTTCCATGCCCCAATTGTCATATTTCGCGCCTGTATCTCCATTGAAGAAGCCGCCATTATCGAACATAGCGCCGATATGATCGGCGTCGCCGAATTGATATGCCACTTCTACGTTATAATCAAATCCTGCATGTTTTCCAAAAAGATGGGTACCTACTGTATGGAGGTTGGTAGAGCCAAAATGTCTTCCCAATCTGGAATTCACCCAATTGCCCCACGATGTCAGTTCTCTTGATTCAATATCGGTGTTGTCGTGAACATAGAGCCAGTAGGCAGACATGGTGAGGGGCTCAAAACCTTTATAGGTGCCGTAAAGACCATAGAGGTTAATTTGCTCATCAAAGAAACGGAGACTGTCGTTTTGTTTCGCCATGAACGCATCGACCGTAAAATTGGCATCGTTGTAGGTGAGACGTACGGCATCGTGGAACAGATACTGGGAAGGCGTTAACATATTCGACAACAGCCATCCAGAACCAAAAAGCAGTTCTTGACGGCCGACACGTAAGCTGACCGGTGTATCGAATATTTCGCGCAGTTCTATATACGCCTGATGTAATTGAACCTGATCAAGTCCATCAGCCCGTTTATCCGAGCCGAGCAGATAATTGGAGCGGAAACTTTCTCCAAAAACGTACCAGTCATAGAGTTCAATAAAAGCGCTGACATTGTTTGTGAAATCAGCTTTTACATTTAACTTGACGGAAGATTCTAAACGGGTCCAATTACGGCCGCTGCTGTCCCATTTAAATTGAGATATGGTTCCCGATGGACCTATGGGACGCCACGGCAGATAGTTCGCTTTGATTCTATTGGGAAGCGGTCTCTCATCTTCCCAGGTATTCATGTACCAACGCCCGCGAATACGTATCTCACCGCCAACGGAAACTTGGGTGAGTTCGGCTACGGCGCTATACGAGACAAAACCAAACACGGAACAAAATATTAAAAGACTGAATACGCTTTTCCAAAAATTGTTTTGCTTGAGACTCACTACACTTGCCACGGCATGTTTAAACAACATGAAACATTCCTCCATTTTTTGTTGTTTAGATCAAGATATCTTTTGACCAGTCTTAATCTTCCCCATCTTAATAAGCTGGGTACTCGCAATATGTCCTCCACTCCAGGGAATTGCAAAAAAACAATTTGTATCAGACTTTTGAAATTATACCAAGCATGCTTAGCAATAACAACTTTTCCAAAACGAAATTAGGTCTGTGAATTTGAAGGTATAGCTGACGCGATGTGGGTTCAAAAGCGGTTACCGGATTGCTGTAAAAACACGGTTATTTTTGTTTTTGTCAACATAACCGGATAGTTTTTTTAAGGGAAGGGCAGTTGCTGCAAGCGACTGACTTAAGGCTGCACGCCACGGGCGCAAAGCTCAGCCTTTGACAAGGTAGCCGGTGATGTATCCCAGAAGAAAGAACAGTATGGCGTTGAGTATAAACAAGACCGCTATTTTTATTTTTTGCTGGCGCTTGCGTAACCAAGCTTTCATACGCATTCGGCGTAACGCGCCGGGATCGGGATTAATCCAGGCCAAGATAGCGGTAATGTTATCTTTACCCCCATTTTCATTGGCTTTGTCAATCAATAAATTGACTTTGTCTTTTGACGTCAGGGGACGGCTTAAAATGTCGGCGATGAGATCTTCTGAAACCATATTGGTCAGCCCATCGGTGCAGAGCAGTAGCTGATCTCCCGTTTTGATTCCCCATTGGTAGGTATCAACTTCTATGGATTCATGGGTACCTATGCAGCGGGTGACCAAATTTTTACGACGATCCGCTTCTGCCGCCGCCAGCGTCATCAATCCTTGTTTTACCTGTTCATCTACCCAGCTGTGATCTTCTGTTTGTGCGATGAAGGAGCCGTTCCGAAACAAGTATCCCCGCGAATCACCCACATTTCCTAAATAGACATAGTTCGGTCGTATAATCGCCGCACATTGCGTGGTTCCCATGGGGCGCTTACTTTTGATTAATTCCCTGTTCGTCTGCCAAATACTGATGTTGGCCCGTTTCATGGCCGCTGAAATCGCGTCAAGAAAAAAACTGTCTTCTCTTTCAGAGGCGCGATCTTTTTCCGCAACGGGCCCTTCTTTTAAAACATCCGTCATGATTGACACGGCCAGTTTTGACGCAATTTCTCCCCCGGTGTGCCCTCCGAGACCGTCGGCAACGGTGAGTAACATTCCTTGATGAAACAGCTTTATCCCGGGAAAGCTATTATCAAACATTCCATAACTATCTTCATTCTTTGCTTTTTTGCGCCCTATATGCGACAAAGCAGCAGCGTCAATATGCATTAGATCAACTCCCTCCAAGAGAATGCAGCAACTCCCGGTATTGATAGCACCCTATTCTTAGCCTGCCCTATCAATCACAAAATAAACAAGCCTTTTATTCGTCTGAGAACATTTCCGGCCGCAGACCAATATTAACAACACTGCAGGCCAATATGGGTTCTAAGCCGAGCTTTTCCGCGGCCTCAATTAACGCGGGACTTTCAGAGCCCGGGTTAAGAAAAAACTCAGTCGGTTTTTTGGCGGCGATTTGTTCCAACAGTTTGATGCCCACTTCAGGCGCGACATACAAGGTAACACGATCCACCGGTTCGGGCACATCATCAATGGAACTGTAGCTTTTTACGCCTTCAATTTCCGCTTCAGTGGGATTCACCGGATAGACTGTCCAGCCGCCTTGAAGAAAAGCACGCACTGCTTTGTTCCCAAATTTTTTCCTGTTCTTGGAAGCACCTACGATTACAATAATGGACATGGCTATTCCTTCTTATGATTGCTTGCTAACACACAAGTTTGTATACGTTATGTGTGCGAGAAATAAAGGCTTCACTGCCGATTTTAAACGATGCCTACAAACGCATTACATAGAGTATACCACTATTCTTTTTCAGGGGCCGGAAAATATTCTTTTAATACAGCGAGATTAAGCATGGGATAGACCGGGAAACGATCCAGTAATTGCTTGACTTGATCCAATACCTCTTGTTGAATGTGTTGATCCAGCTCAAACATCCGCTTACTCGGTTTTCCTGCGTTGTTTCCGGTTTTTAACAAGGCGGGTTTCGTGTGATCCAAAATTTTGCGGATCAGGGCAGCGATCTCTTCCATTTCCGCCGGCGTCATACCCAAGGTGGTAATTGCCGCTGTTCCCAGTCTCAGTCCACTGGTGATGAGCGGTCCGTTTGCGTCGAAGGGAAGGGAATTAAAGTTTAAGGTGATGCCGCAGGCTCGAATGGCAGCAGCCGCTTGTGCGCCGGTCAATCCACAACTTGCCGCTACGTCAATGAGTAAGAGGTGATTATCCGTGCCGCCTGTTGCAAGGGTAAAGTTTCTGTCGGTCAATGCTTTCGCCAAGGCGCGGCTATTCTCAACAACACGTTGCGCATACTGTTTGTATTCAGGTCTGTTGGCTTCTCTAAAAGCAACTGCTTTGGCCGCCAGTACATGAGGCAAGGGACCGCCGAGCACAAGAGGACATCCTTTGTCCACATACTCAGCGAATTCCTTTTGACAAAGTATGAAACCGCTCCGTGGGCCGCGCAGCGTCTTATGGGTTGTTGACGTAACAATGTGGGCATAGGGAACGGGATTTTCTTCTCCTTGGAAAACACCTCCGGCAACCAAGCCGGCAAAGTGCGCCATATCAACCATAAAGACAGCATTCACTTTATCTGCGATTTCGCGCATACGTTTGAAGTTAATGCGGCGCGGATAGGCGCTGTATCCTGCCAAGAGAATCAAGGGACGTAATTCCAGTGCCATCGCCTCTATCTCGTCATAATCCAACCATCCCGTTTCACGGTTTACGGTGTAAGAGAAAGATTCAAACATCTTCCCGGACAAATTGCGTCGGTAACCGTGGGTTAAGTGTCCACCGGAATAATAATCCATGCCTAATAAGCGTTGGTTATTGATGGCATCCCTGACCTTGTTCCAGTCTTCGTTGGATAAGGCTGCAGGATTGGTAATGCCCAACTTTTCTAAAGAAGGCACTTCTACGCGGGCTGTTAAGATAGCCCAAAAAGCAACCATATTGGCATCGGCACCGCTATGGGGTTGTACGTAGGCATGTTCTGCGCCGAAGAGAGTACACGCCTCTTTACTCGCTAAATCTTCGATATAATCGACATTGTCGCAGCCTTCATAAAAGCGTTGAAAAGGAACACCTTCCGCATACTTGTCGGTCAGCAGATTTCCCATAGCCAATTGGGTTGCAGGTGAACAATAATTTTCACTGGCTATTAATTTTAAATAACGGCGTTGATCTTCAAGCTCCTGTACGATGGCCGCAGCCACTTCAGGGTTATCCGATGCAACAACCGACAAATTAGCCAAATACGCCAAGAATGTGGGGTCAACACTGTCTACACTCTGATTGTGTAAATAGCGATGCAGAGCAGAATTAGAGAACATAAGCCTCCTTTTATTTTAAATGTGGGATTTTGATACTCGGGGAAATATTAGGTTATAGTACCCCTCAACCCTGAAATGGTTCAAGCGAATGTTATTCTTTACTAAAAAGATTCTTTAAAAACCTCTTTGAGCGCATCATCGAAGAGGGTGTACAGGTCTTGGCTGAACAAGATAAAGCGGATTAGATTGATGCCCTCATGCTTGTCCAAAAAGTCTCTCACAGCATGCATGGCAATTAAAGCAGCATCTTTATGGGGGTACCCGTATACACCGCAGCTAATGGCAGGGAAAGCGATACTTTTGACATTATATTCCAAAGCCACCTCAAGAGAACGCCGGTAACAGGATGCCAGTAAAAGTGCTTCATCATGCTTTCCATCTTCATAGATGGGGCCGACAGTATGAATTACGTACTTGGCGGATAGCGTACCGCCGGTGGTAATTTTGGCATCTCCCGTGGAACAACCTTTTAATTTGCGGCACGCCTCAAGGATGGCTAGGCCGCCGGCGCGATTAATGGCTCCATCCACACCGCCGCCGCCGAGAAGCGTCTTATTGGCAGCATTTACAATAGCGTCAACGGATTCCTTCGTAAGATCGCCCTTCCTTACTTCTATCCGTGTGTTATTGAAAGGTACACTCATTTTTAGCTCCCTTGTAATAGCGTATATAACGATACTCGTTTTAGCTGAAGTCTATATAATACCATGTTGTTGTGTTGGAGATCGTCAGCGGCTTGCCTGATATTAGCGTTGAGGGCTACAATGACCTCCACCTTTACCCATAAATGCATAATAAGGAGATCTACGATGGTTCCGTTGCGGATGATGTTAGTTGTTGGGAGTCTTCTCGTTGCTGCCTCTGTCCATGCCGATGATTTAGAAAGCCTGTTTCATAATCCGCCTGATAGTACCAAGCCCCGGTGTTACTGGTATTGGATGGACGGTCATATCAC
>JAAYJI010000053.1 GCA_012523015.1 Candidatus Hydrogenedentota bacterium | reverse complement strand
TTCTGAAGAGCAGTTACAAAGGGCTGTTCAAGATTTAAATAATAGACCAAGGAAAACACTTAATTACAGAACTCCGGCCGAAGTCTTTTTTCAGGAAGGGGTTGCAATTCGAGTTTGAACCTGCGATGTTTTGTATAAAAGTTGAACTGAGCGTATAATTCTGGCACACTTAAGAACATGAAAATAATTTCAGTACACCCATAAAGGAGAATATCATGGCTGTTTCATCGGAAGACAAAGGCAAAGTTCGTGCATTGGAAATTGCAGTTTCCCAGTTGGAGAAACAATTTGGCCGCGGTACATTGGTACGGCTTGGCGACGACACTTTCCGTGAGGGAGTGCAAGTTATACCGACAGGAAGTCTGTCGTTGGATATAGCCACCGGCGTCGGCGGTTTTCCTCGAGGCCGCGTTGTTGAAATTTTTGGCCCCGAATCTTCCGGTAAAACGACCTTAGCGCTCCATGTGGCTGCAAGTGCCCAAAAAATCGGCGGCATTGCCTGTTACATTGATGCCGAGCACGCCTTGGATCCTTCCTTTGCCCAAAAAATTGGCGTCGACATTGACAACTTACTCGTATCTCAGCCGGACACGGCGGAACAGGCTCTTGAAATTTGTGAGAGTCTTGTACGCAGCAATGCCGTTGATGTCATTGTTGTGGACTCCGTCGCTGCGCTGGTACCCAAAGCGGAGGTTGAAGGCGAGATGGGCGATAGTCATGTGGGCTTACAGGCACGCTTAATGTCTCAGGCGCTGCGCAAACTTACAGCGGTTATCAGCCGCTCCAAGACCTTATTAATTTTTATTAATCAAATTCGCGAAAAGATTGGTGTCATGTTTGGCAGCCCCGAAACGACTACGGGCGGCCGTGCCTTAAAATTTTACTCCAGTATGCGTTTGGATATTCGCCGTATTGGAGGACTCAAAGATCGCGAGGACAATGTAGGGAACCGTGTTCGCGTGAAAGTGGTCAAAAATAAAGTGAGCGCTCCTTTTCGTCAGGCCGAGTTTGATATTTTATTTGATGAAGGTATCAGCCGTGAAGGGGATATCTTGGACATGGCTGTTGAAGACAAACTCATCATGAAAAGTGGCGCTTGGTTTTCTTATGAGGGCGAGAACTTGGGTCAGGGCAGAGAAAATACGCGCCAATACTTGCGCGCTCATCCGGAGATCATTTCGAAACTCCATGACCAAATCCTGACCAATAGAAATCTGCCCTGGGCAGCCAATTCCGAACCGGAAGCGGAGAAGCAACCTGCAACAGAGTAATTCAAGTATCCGAACACAGCAGCTTCGGCGGCGTCTGTTCCTGCCCGCACTCCTAACAGTCTTTGTATTGATAGGCATCCTCTCTTTTTTGGGAGTCTTGTTTCTAAAGTATCGGATCGAACATGCCCGATCCTTTTCTATCAATACCGTTAAAGCGCGGCTGGGGCTGGATTTTACTTTTGAAGCGCTCCATACCAAAGGCTTGCGAAGTCTGCACATCACAGGCGTCCATGCATCCATGCCCTTCGGCGCGCAGACACAGGCTGTTCTTGATCTTGATTCGTGCCAAGTCCATCTCTCGCTCGTCGATTTACTGCGCGGACGTTTCATCGCCGCCGAAATAGCCGTTAACGGAGCGCGATTGAAACTGGACGGGCTATCACTCAGCCCATCAGATACGGACAAAAATAAAAATACTCTGTTCTCTTTGGACATGCTGCCCTCCTTCTCCGTTGTGGGAGAACGCTGTGCCGTTGAACTGCATTTCGACCGCCTAGACGCGCCCGTTATCGTGGAGTTGCCCGCTTTCGAGCTATCCGGACAATCAGGAGGTGGTCTATTGTCCGGGCAAATACAAGCCCTCGTGCGCCACAAGACGGAGGAGGTCGCCCTTCAACTCACAGGACACTACAATCCCGGTTCCTCTCTGGATGCCGAAGTGAACTTGAAGAACTTCGATATTGCCTCTTTGCGCCCCCATATATCCCTTCCCGATGGGCTTACCGGGCTCATAAATTGCACCATTCATGCATGGGGCAATCCGTCACAGATGCTTCTGGCGGAAACGAGTCTTCTTGTAGAAGGACTTTCTTACGAAGGACTTCCCATTCCTATCAAAAATGAAGAGGCAGCGCTGAACGCACTGCTGCAATGGGATCCGACTCATCAAAAACTTTCGGTTCGTGATGCCTCGTTGCGTTCCAAATTGGCAGGTATTGACGCAAAAGGCAGCATCGACTTTCAACACAGCCCGCCGCTGCTAGATTTCGATGTACACGCCTTTGATGTTCCCGTGCAAGATGTTTTGCCGGAGCTCTTGCCCCCGTCAATTCAAGAAATAGGAGATCTGAAGCTCGCCCTAGATTCTAATGCCCGAATCAGTCTGGCTGTGTCGGGTTCTTTGCAGCAACCTTCCTTAAAGGCAGATATCCGTGTTCCCACTGCGGAACTTTCTTTTAATCCCAAGGACAGTAATTTTCCGAAAGGAGAATTGACCTTATCCGGCGCAACCGTTACATGGGACAATATATCGGCTAAGCCCACAGGCAGTGTTACCATCGCTAAGGGCGAGATTATTTCAAAAGCCTACAATATGAGTGCCCAAGGACTGGCGGGAACACTCCTATTA
>JAAYJI010000052.1 GCA_012523015.1 Candidatus Hydrogenedentota bacterium | reverse complement strand
ATTGACTTGGGCACAACCAACTCCTGTTTATCCGTTATGGAAAATGGTGAGCCCATCGTAATTGCGAACCCCGAAGGTTCGCGTACAACGCCCTCCGTGGTAGCCTTTACCAAGGACGGCGAACGCTTGGTCGGTACTACAGCGCGCCGTCAGGCGGTTACCAATCCTGTTAACACCGTTTTTTCGATTAAGCGTTTTGTAGGCCGCCGTTTCGAAGAGATCGGTCAGGAATCCAAACGCCTTCCCTACACGGTTTCGAAAGCCTCCAACGGCGACTGCCAAATTGAAATCCAAGGGAAGAGCTACAGACCTCCGGAAATTTCCGCCATGATCCTTCAAAAGCTGAAGGAAGCGGCTGAAAGTTATTTGGGTGAAAAGGTGACGAAGGCAGTTATTACCGTTCCCGCTTATTTTAACGATGCGCAGCGTCAAGCAACTAAAGACGCCGGCCGCATTGCGGGCCTTGAGGTAGCGCGTATTATCAATGAACCTACCGCTGCCGCCTTGGCTTATGGCTTGGATAAAAAGAAGCGCGAAAAAGTAGCGGTCTACGACCTCGGCGGCGGTACCTTCGATATCTCTATTCTTGCGATTGAAGAAGACAGTTTCGAGGTGCTCAGCACAAACGGAGATACGCATCTCGGCGGCGATGATTTCGACCAGATCGTTATCGATTACCTCGCCCAAGAATTTAAAAAAGATCAAGGTATTGATCTCCGTGAAGATAAAATGGCGCTTCAGCGTCTGAAAGAGGCAGCAGAGAAGGCGAAGTGTGAATTGTCTTCGACCTTACAGACCGACGTGAACTTGCCCTTTATTACCGCTGACGCGGCAGGGCCTAAACACCTTAACTATACCTTGACGCGTGCGAAACTCGAACAACTATGTCAGGACCTTTTGCAGCGTACGCAAGGGCCTTGCCGCAAAGCTTTGGACGATGCCGGGCTCACCGCTGCTGATATTGACGAGGTCATTTAGGTGGGCGGTATGACGCGGATGCCCGCTGTTGCCGCAATGGTGAAATCGCTCTTTGAAAAAGAGCCGCACCGTGGTGTTAATCCCGATGAAGTGGTCGCCGTAGGCGCGGCAATTCAAGGCGGCGTTATTGCCGGTGACGTGAAGAGTGTATTGCTGCTTGATGTGACGCCTCTGTCCTTAGGCGTTGAGACCTTGGGCGGTGTATTCACCAAACTCATTGACCGAAATACGACGATTCCCGTATCGAAAAAAGAGCGCTTCAGCAAGGCAGAAGATAATCAATCGGCAGTCACCATCCACGTGCTTCAAGGTGAGCGTGAAATGGCTTCAGGTAACCGTACCTTGGGCCGCTTTAATCTTGAGGGCATTCAGTCTGCGCCCCGTGGGCTGCCGGAAATTGAAGTAACCTTTGATATTGACGCCGACGGTATTCTCAACGTATCTGCCCGTGACGTTGCCACCAATAAAGAGCAGCGTATCCGTATTGAAGCCTCATCAGGACTTGATGAATCGGAAGTCAATCGCATGGTCCGCGAAGCGGAACAGTACGCGAAAGAAGATCAGCAGCGCCGTGAAGATGTAGAAAGCCAAAATCAAGCGGATCATCTGATCTATACCACGGAAAACTTGCTGCGCGAACAAGCGGACAAGATTGATGATGCGAGTCGCCATCATGTTGAATCCCGGTTAGATCAATTGCGCAATGCCGTGAAAGAAGGCAACAGCGCGGCAATTCGTACAGCGTCAGAAGCACTGGTACAGGCAACCCAACAATTGTCTGAAGGGCTGTACCGCCAGAGTGCCGCGCAGCCACAATCCGCTTGCAGCGCCGGCGCGGCTTGCAATACGCCGAAAGATGACGATGACGGAAAAACGATGGATGCCGACTTCACTGTAATCAACAATAATTGAGGCAGTGGGTTTCTATAGCAGCAGATGCGGCAGCCTTACACAGGGCTGCCGCATCATTTTTTTTTCGGTGAAACAATAGACGGCTAGTATTCGGAAAGCAGCGGCAGATAATAATGGCGGATGATGGAGTTACAGTCGTACTGGGCAACTGCCCGTTCCCGCGCCGCTATGCCGGCTTGGTGCCGGAAGGAAGGATTGTCCAGAGCCTTGCGCAGTTGTTGGGCGAGCGCCTCGGTATCGCCACGCGTAAAAAGGTAGCCTGTCTTATCGGTGACAATATCTTGGAGTCCGCCTGTTCGTGCGGCACAGACGGGAACACCGCATGCCATGGCTTCCAATGCCACAATGCCGAAAGGCTCTTCCCAAATACTAGGTACAACACATAAATCCGCTTGTCGGTAGGCGTCGGGCATGGCATCAAAATCCAGATCGCCCACCGGCTTCAGCCATGTCGGGCTCGCGTAACCTTCGGGCAGCGTAGCATGAATTTCAAAATCATAGCCTTCCCCGATAAGCTGCGATGCCGCCTCAAACAGGATATGAAAGCCTTTGGCAGGGTCTACCATGCGACCGGGACAAAAGAATAAGGGCCGTTCATTGGGACGCTTGTTCTGAGGAGGGGTGAAACGTTCTGTGTCTACGCCATGAGGGATCACAAGGATATGATCATTGAGAGCCGTCACTTGTTCACGCATGTGTTCCGTTGTGATAATGATGCCCTCAAGGCTTTTCATGGCCTGGATAAACTCATCATAGTAGCGCGGTGCCCAAGCTTCCGCTGCCAAGTATTCACGCGTCCAAGCATTGGGTATCTCGCTGCGGATTTCCACAGACAAATTGGAAATAGCACAGCGGCGGCACGTTTCCGGGTCGGTGCTGAAAGAAGCGGAACAGGGCATGCCGTCTTTGAAGCGTAATATATCTTTATGACACGCCGTTTCATGGGCGTAACAACGGGAAAATAAGGGGTACCCTGCCAGCGCTTGGATCAGCGGCGTTTTCAGAAAATAGCCCTGTGTTAAAAAGAGCAGGTTCGGGCGGAAGCGATCCACGGCATCACGAAATCGGCGTACTGTTGCCGCTGCCGTTAATCCTGAATCCGAAAAGTCTACGATCTCAACGGGAACGCTTAGACTTTCGGGAGAAAGTTTGCCGCGCTCCCAGCCCACAGATTCTTGGGGGATGAATACACACAGCTCATGACCGGCGGCTTGAAGACCTTGTGAGATGTAATATACATCTACGTCAGCACCGCCATGAGGGGGCCACGAAAATAATAAATCGATGATGGCAATTTTCATGAAAACTGTGTCCTTGTGTGAATACCTTGGCACAGAAATTGATATGGATTCAACCCGGAAATCAAAAAATATATTCCAAGGGACATCAGCGAGTCTGCCGCGGGCGCAATTCCTAAGGGCGGGAAGGTATAGGTAAGGCAAGGTATAAGAAACCCGCTGTGAAGATGGGAATCAGACTTGTTTCGGAAAAACGGGGCTTCACCTTTATTTCTGAAAAGACGTGAAATGAATAAAAGCGGTTCTGTCTCGTCTGTTATTAGCGAAGACAACAGTTGAATCCAATATGAAATTGGTGGCGCGTTCGTATTCTTACAGCACGTTTTTTTTGCTCTGAGACCCTGATACAGCGCGTCGGTACATCTAACTGCTTAACCCAATTAAGCACATAAGGAGAACCTACAATGAAACAGTCCCGGAATCTTTTTATTGCCGGTATGTTGATAGCAATACTGGCACTCACACAGACTACTTCTTTTGCTGCCGGTTTCGGCAGAGGCATGCGGACGCCGTCTTTAGGGCGCGTTCGCTCCACGCCTTCCTTTGGCCGCGCCCGCGTCACGCCTTCCGTTGGACGTAGTATGGCGCCTCGGGCAACTATGCCAAAAGTTCCCGCCTTGCCCGGTGGTCGTTCTCGTATGGGAGGCCGCGGCTTCAGCCGGACGAGTATTGGACTCCCCGGTTTAGGCCGTTCCGGATTGCCCATGTCTTCCGTTGGTCCGCGCTGGCACGGCTCTTCCTATCGCTATCGTGATAGTTATTCCAGAGCCTACCGCGATGTCGGCCTTGCCGCAGCAGCCGTCGGATTGGTCGGTGTAATGGCCCATGCCGCCACGGCTCCGCAGTATGTTTATGTTGCACCGCCTCCCGCACCGGTTGTGGTTCACTCGGGCGGCGCTTGGGTTCGGCAGCCTGTAGTTGTGCAGCCTGCACGGCACGAAGAATACCAAGTGTGGGTTCCTGAGGTCTACGATACCCACACGGGATTGAAGATCAGCGGCGGCTTTTATGAAACACGGACGCGGGTCGTCCCCCAAGTCGTTGAATATCAAAATGTGTGGGTTGTCCCCTAAGATACGTCTCTCTTTCCTTGCAGCCCCCGGCAGATTGAGGTCATGTACATGCCTCCCGCCGGGGGCACTTTTTTTTGATAAAGGCGGAAAAGCTTCCCGATTATTTTCACGGGTGAAGTGTGTTGAGCGTCTTGTTCTTTCCTGCTAAAACCATTCCTTTTGTTGTGGTTTATGCTGCCCTTCCGATAGAATAAAAGAATAGCTATGTCGGTGTGCAACAGTTTCAACTCGGGAGAAAATAGAATGGACAAAAAAACAACGATTTCCAGACGGACTTTGCTTGCTACAGGTATGGCGGCTTTGGCGGCTCCCACGATTCTGAGTTCCGTGAAAGCGGATATTGATCCCGTACGAGTAGGACATATCGGCGCTGGGACGCGAGGATTGGATTTGATTCGATACAACGGATCCATAAAAAGCGCTGAAATTACCGCTGTCTGCGACGTGTACCGGCCCCACCTGGAGCGCGGACTTGCCGCAGCAAACAACAGCGCCGCAAAAGGCTACAGCGACTACAAAGAGATGCTCAATGACCCCAAAGTTGAAGCGGTCATCATCGCCACGCCGGATCATTGGCATGAACAAATGGTACTGGATGCCATTGACGCGGGCAAGGCAGTATATTGTGAAAAAGGACTGACCACTTCCGTCGCTGCCGCCAAGCGCATCCGAGATGCCGTGAAGAAAACGGATACGGTCTTCCAGCTGGGCCATCAAGGCCGACAGCATGCCTCCACTGCAGAGGCGCGGCTTCGTATTAACAATGGCGAAATCGGCGACCTGACACTCATCCACATAGGCCGTTATTTTAATGGAACCAAAGAGCGTGCGCCGTGGCGCTGGTATGGGTATTACGATATCTATGAACGCCCCGATCCGAAGCAAGTGCTCAAAGACCTGGATTGGGAAGCGTGGCTCGGACCTGCGCCACAGATTGATTTTAATGAACGCCACTTTTGGCATTGGCGTTGCTATTGGCCCTATGGAACGGGACAAGCGGGCGAGCTCCTCTCCCATGAAGCGGATCATGTCCAGTCCGTTTTGGAGTGGGGAATTCCGGATTCCTGCACCTGTACCGGTTTCAATAGTTATTATGACGATGACCGTGAAACACCGGACACGTGGCTTGCCGCTTATGTCTTCGAAAAAGAAAAATGTTCCATGACCTTTGAGGGCTGCATGAACTCAGCGCGCGAACAAGCACCGGAATATATCGGCAAAACAGGGCGCCTTTTCTTTAATGCCATCGGACAAGACGCAAACCGCTTTTACATGTATAAAGATAGCCCCGCCTTCCCGCACATGGGTAAGGAACTAAAACCGACCTATGCCTATGGTCCGGCGAAAGGTCCCGTATGGCCGACACACATGGAAAATTTTCTCAACTGTGTCCGAAGCGGCGACATTCCTATGTGCAATATTGATGAGGCATTTGTGGAAGTGGTCACGCTCCTCATGAGCGTCATTGCATATCACGAAAAGCGCCAAGTCCGCTGGGATCCCATCACGGAAGAGATCGTCTGAACAGCAGCATCCAATAGTATCGTTAAGAATGGGCTGTCCCGTGAATGCTTCGCGCCTTTCGCTTATTCGGATTTGTCGAAGAAAGAAAAGTCGCCCCGTTGGGTTGTCGGCGCATAGAGGCGCAGCCCGTAAAAGCGTGCCGTATCATCAAAAGAGCCTATGCCGATATAGCCCATGCCAAAGGTCGTGTCTTGGGCGGTCATAATAGGCTCATCCATGTTGTCAAAATAGACTCTAATAGCGCCGCCGCCCCGTTCCGCGGTTCGTTCTATTCGGACGCGATGACATATTTGTACGTCCCAATGAATGCCTTTGGTGGTGAATGAAGCAATATTGGTCCGGGGAGCGTCATTGACGAGGAAGACATTGTGTGCATGGGGATCAGCACCGCCGGCAATATGGACATAGTAAAACTTTGAGGGATCCGTGAATCCGAGGAAGTAGCAGGTGTCCCGATGGGCGCCGGCGCGGAGGTTGGTAGACTCCACATCCACTTCCAAAATAAAATCCTCCACCATGAAGCGCGTCAATAAGGCGATGGCGTGAGGGGAACGCACCGGCGGCTCATAAGCGCCTTTAATCTTGAACAGTTCTAAGCATCGGTCTTGTCCTTCCCCGACAAGCCGCCAGCTTGAAGGATCTGACAAGGCAAAATCCTGCATCACTGCATCATCGGAAAAGTTGGTTTCATAGACCAAGTTATAACCTTCCGGTATATGCTCACCAAAAGGAGGCAAGGTGTGTTGTTCATCGGCTTCTTCTGCACAAGCGTTCAGTATACCCATGGTAAAAAACAGGGCGGTCAATAAAATAAGTCGCATGGATTGTTCCCTTCAGTATGTTTATGGTCACTCCGTCGTCCATTTTCCCACAAAGACAACAAGGTAACAAAATGGAGCTTCTTTTGTATATAATGATAGTACTTGTGTTGTTTTAGAAGTGGTTGCAATTGGAAACATACGCAGCTAAAAAGGACGTCTGAAATGCGTGAATTTTTCTATGGTATTGCCATCGGTTGGGTTATAACACTTTTACAAGTACTGTTTTTCGGACGGTATCCCGTTAATCCGGGCGGCCGCGGATATTAAATTCAATTCACAGGGATATCTGAATCCTTGCTGTGCCAAGGTGTTCTATAAGGAACACCTGAGGTACCGTTGTTTCAGTGACCCGACGAAATAAAAGGTTACATGCGATGAAACATATCTCTAAGATAACGCAAAAACCCATGCCTGCCCAAATGAACTTGGGCGATATTTTTAAGGCCATTGGGGAAATACTCAAAGTAGTGGGCACCTTGGTGGTCACCAAAGAGAGCAGCAACAACGATCCTTATGACTGGTCATCGGACGGCGGTATTGGCGGCTTAGACCTGAGCAATTTTCTGTAAAACCAGCCAATAACTGATGACTGATACGGTCATTCGAAGGGGAGCGTAACACGTCGACGCCGGCGTCCATATTCCGATTGATCGCCTCCGCTTACTCTAAGGAATCGTGCCCTTCCATGAACCGCTCTCCCGTCTCATTAACAAGATAGATTTCCACGGTAAGTCCCGGGGTTACTGCGTCCCGAGCCGATCTCCTTTGATGGGTGGCGATTTATAGCTTTTACTTCATTCATACCCAATAAAGGCAAGCACTTCAGCCTTGAGAAGTTTTATCCACGGATCAAAGTTTAAACGCTATATTGACTTTGTACCCGTAAAACGCGTATAAACAGGAAGTAAACTTGAGGCAAAAAAATCTCATTCGTAGATCTTTTAAAGACTCAGGTGATCCCTAACACCTTGGAGGTTGAATTGACAGATCACAAAAAAAACGCTTCCGGTTCCGGTGCTCTTCAATTCGAAAAAAAGGGAAGCAATTTATGTTGTTAATGTTTACCCTGATCATTATTATATTCTGTTCGGTAGCGT
>JAAYJI010000051.1 GCA_012523015.1 Candidatus Hydrogenedentota bacterium | reverse complement strand
TCGAGAATAATCGCGTGGGGAGAAGAGGCGGCCAAGACTTGATCCAACATGGGAATCACGAGCCGGACAGGCGTGGCGATCACAATCAATTCTGCGTCGGCGACACCCTCCGCTACATCGGTGGTAATCTTGTCTACTGCGCCGCGCTCTAAAGCAATCTCCAGTGATTCCAAGCGTCGGCCAATCCCGACCACAGACATCTTCGGATGACGCGCTTTCAGGGCAAGTCCTAAAGAACAGCCAAGCAATCCAACACCGATGATTGCGGCGCCATTGAAGTGAGTGGTCATGATCCTTCTTTCAGTACGGCTATAGCCTCACCGATCGTAAACTCCCCTTCATACAAGGCTCGGCCCACAATAATTTCATCGATGCCTGCAGACGCGTAGCCGCGGGCAGTACGCATGTTGTCGAGGGACGCGATGCCCCCTGAAATGGTCACAGGAATGGACACCGCCTTTGCCGTTGCCGCCGTGGTTTCGTAATTGGGTCCCTTCATCATACCGTCGCTGAGGATGTCCGTGTAAATGATGCGGGCAGCGCCGGCAGCCTCAACGGTGTGCGCGAATTCAAGGGCAGAAGCGCGGGTATCTTCGAGCCACGCATTGAGCGAAAGGAATCCATCGCGTGCGTCAATGCCCGCGGCAATGCGGCCGGGCCAACGGCGGCAGGCTTCGCGCAACAATTCGGGATCGCGGTAGGCAGCGGTTCCCAAAATCGCGCGGGACGCGCCCGCCTCAAAGACAGACTCAAGGGCTTCCAAAGAACGTAAGCCGCCGCCCACTTCAAAGCGGATACGGCGGCGTTTCAGTTCTTGTAATTGAGGCAGCACACAACAGCTTCCGGTCTTTGCGCCGTCAAGGTCTACGATATGGATAATCGCTTCTTCCATTTCGTTGGGCGTGAGCTGCGCTTCCAAAGCAGTCCACCACAGCGCCGCCTGTTCCACAGGCTCGGCGGCATAAACCGTTTCTTGCCCGTAATCCCCTTGCACCAGATTGACACATAGACCGCCACGGATATCTACCGCAGGTACAATGCGCATGGTTAGGCTACCGACAAGGAAGCCCGTGCACGCTCTACCAACACACGAAAGGCATCCGCGTTGTTCACGGCAAGTTCAGCCAGGACCTTGCGATCCAGCGCAATTTCCGCCTTGCGCAAACCTTCCATGAAACGGTTGTAGGTCAGCCCATTGGCACGGGCGCCCGCGTTAATACGAGCGATCCACAGACGGCGAAAATCCCGTTTACGATTTTTACGGTCACGATAGGCATACATGCCGCTGTGATCGACGGCCTGCTGCGCGCTTTTATAGAGGCGATGGCGGCTTCCGCGAAAACCCGCCGCTTGTTTAAGCACTTTGGTACGACGGCGTTTGGAAGCCGGATTATTGGTTGCACGAGGCATGATCAAATTCCTTTATCTATTTGTTTTCCCAAACCTGCGTCAACCGGCTGACGGCGGCACAGGCACTGAAAGAAAATAGGCTTAGTTCGAACGAATACTTTAGGCGTAGGGCAGCATGCGCTTGACCCGCGGCACATCCACGGCAGCGACCAAGGTAGACTGACGCAAGTCGCGGATGCGTTTGGGGCTTTTCACCGCTTTAAGATGACGCGCAAAAGCATGTTGACGTTTGAATTTACCGGTTTTGGTACGGCTGAAACGCTTCGCAGCACCACGATTTGTTTTAATTTTTGGCATATTGAAAGTTCTCCTAATTGATTGTAAACACGTTCAGGAAACCACCATCACCGCAGGTGTGACAGCGCCGCACAGCTTAGACAGCAGGGCAATGCAGCAGCAGGTCTTTGTCGAAAACGCGAATCCGTTATTTGCCCGGTGTGAGCATGAGAGACATATTGCGTCCCTCCATCTTGAGTTGGCTCAAGTCTTGATCGCCGCACAGGTCAGCCGTTGCCTCAACAACACGCCGCAGTACTTCACGACCAAATTCCTGATGCGCCATTTCGCGGCCGCGGAACATAATCGTAATGCGTACTTTGTTCCCGTCTTTCAAAAAATCGCGCACATGGTTCGTTTTGAAATCAAAATCATGTTTGTCAATTTTCGGACGATATTTGATCTCTTTCACCGAAACTGTATGCTGATGCTTTTTCGATTCACGGGCACGGCGTTTTTGCTCATAGCGATACTTGCCGTAATCCATAATGCGACACACAGGCGGAGACGCTTTGGGCGCTACCTCCACTAAATCATAGCCGCGATTTTCTGCTTCACGAATGGCATCTCGGGGTGACATAATCCCCAGCTGCTCGCCTTCTTCATCAATTACACGCACTTGACGTGCACGGATCTGATCATTAATACGTACCAGATCTTCCCTCTTGTCTTTTGCGATGGGTCCAATCTCCTATAGGCCGCCAACCGGCCGAACAAAAACAATGGATAAGCGACGCATACACACGCCGCAAACAAAAAAACGCGACAAAGACACCTGATCCTTGTCGCGAAAAAAAAACATGACATCTAATATATGTCCACGTAGACACGCAACCAGGCAGGCAGGCAAAAACCGCCGCAAGGTGAGGGTGCTATGACCCTACTTAAAAGAGAAACTTTAATGTATATGTTTCTCATTACGCACAGTGTAGCAAGAATGGGAGCATAAAATCAAGTTTCAGCGCCGCCACTGCGCGCCGCCAATAGAAGCGGGAAGGGGCAGTGTTGAGAAGATCTCCGAAAACACATTACGCCGGCTCGCCCAGCAAAACCGCATCGCGACGCATCCGCGCAAGGTCTTCCTCTTCCATGACGATCACGCCGGCGCCGGCATTATCAATGGCTTGCTGCGCCGTGCGCATACCGCAGAGCACATGGGTTACGCCCTGTTGTGCTGCTGTCCAAGCGATCGCCAATTGCGCCAGAGAACAGTTGTATTTCTCCGTCAAATCGAACCAGCCCGCGAGCATGTCCAGTACTTTGGGACGATTCTCCTGCTTGAACCACCGGTTCCAGTTTTGATCACTGCGAAATTCCGTCTCTTTGAACACACGGTCCATGCCGATCTTGCCCGTGAGCAGCCCGTGTTCCAAAGACATATAGGTTAAGGTGCCGATATGTTTCTCTCGGCAATAGGGCAGGATATCGGCTTCTGCCCCACGGTTAATGAGACTATAGCGGAACTGGTCACTGGCAACGCCGCCGCAGCTGTGATATTCCTGCAGCTGGCTAAGCGAAACGTTGGACACGCCGATGGCCCGTATTTTACCGGCGTCTTTCAGCTTCCACAGGCACGCCATGGTATCGCTGATGGGCGTCAGTTCCGGCTCTTTCGCAGGCCAATGGATTTGATACAAATCGATATAATCCGTGTCGAGCCGGCGAAGACTGTCTTCCAATTCCAGCTCAATCGTGTCGGGGCGCAAACTGATGTAAGTGTCTCTGCCGTCGATATGATAATGAAATGAGCCTCGTTCGTCCCGCCACCAAATACCGCACTTTGTGGCGATGATCGCTTTGTCGCGCCGACCCTTCAGCGCTTTACCCAAAATCTCTTCACCATGGCCCCAGCCATAGCCGGGCGCGGTGTCGAAAAAGTTGACCCCCTGATCGAGCGCAGCATCTACGGCACGTAAAGATTCTTGATCATCTACGCCGTCCCAAGTTTTCCCGCCACCGGTCACCCACGTACCCATGGCAACTACCGACGCTTCAATATTCGAATTGCCAATCGCTTTATACTGCATATTTTATCTCCTTATAATCGAACCTTCAGAGAAGGCGCCCCTGTTCAATGGAGCGAACACAATAAGAGTCCTATTCGGAAGTGCCTTATTGGGCGATGACTTCGATGCGCCCAAGCTTAACTTTGGCGCGCAGCTCACCGGGAGCATGGAGCGGACCGACAATGCCGGAGGCACGGGCTCCAACTAAACCGGCGTTAATATCCAGATCAACGCCTTGCGCTTCCGTCTTGCCCAGATCAACAACAAAGTCATAATCAAAACTACTGTCGGGGGACACGTAGTAAGAGACCTCTCCAATGTCAACGGCAACATCATGGCGGCCCCAAACGCCGCCGGGCGCGTCCATCTTGAGTTTGCCTACCGATACAGAAGCTTGGACATCGCCGGGAAGATTCCTCAGCTCCAAATCTCCAACCTGAAGGGATGCTTCCGTCGAAATCAACGTAGGCCCTTCCACAACGCGGTTCACATGGGGAACAACCCGTGCCGATAGACGATCCAAGAGCCCCCGCGGCGCCATGGCAACCTGAATCTCCACGCGGCCCTCTTCATTCATAACGGGCTGTGTCGCCACCTTCTCCAGATAAGATTCAGGCGATGCCAAACCGAACAAACTGAAGACTTCCACGTAGGTCTCGGTCTTAACAGTCACAATGCCGTTGAGATTATTTAATTCGGCGCCTGATATGCTCACGTTGCCAAAAGGATTGGAAACGGACAGTGCTGTGGCAGAACACAATTCCAATTCTTCCACAAGGACACGACTCGTAGATTTTGCGCAACCCGTTGCAGACACTGCAGCCAACAGGACAAGCGCTAAGCCTATCGCACGGACAGTATCTTTCAACATACATCGCTCCTGATCGTAATAAAATTGGGTTTCATGTCTTTGCAAGTGCCACCCGTAACGGCACGGGAAACACACGACCCCGCGCCTGCATGGGCTAGCCAAAGGCTTATTCTAGCGCAAC
Organism: Candidatus Hydrogenedentota bacterium; assembly: GCA_012523015.1. Classification (NCBI taxonomy): domain Bacteria; kingdom Pseudomonadati; phylum Candidatus Hydrogenedentota; species Candidatus Hydrogenedentota bacterium. The sequence continues at coordinate 4,537 of JAAYJI010000051.1, read as the reverse complement.
TCTTTCATAACGGAACACTTATAGTATAACACAAGACTGATTATACTACAACGACAAAGGAATGAATAATTTGACTACGCTGTTCATTTCACGTATGGTATAGAGACTAGCGAAACGTAAAACCACAAACCGGGCGCAGCGAAGCAGCAAAGCGAATCGGCTGCGTCTGTTGTGGTATAGGCATGCAATGCCGATAGAGACCGGTCATTTCCCTTCCCCGAACCGGTCGTATCGGCAGGATATGTTATTATAAGTATGTCTGTATGAATACTCGTTCCGGCACCTGCCTTTCTCGGGCAAGTGCTTTCACTTTTTAACCTTCTGCCAGGGAGAATTATCATGTTACGCGTACTTGTGCTGGATAATCTAAGCGAAGAAGGCGTCGCCCTGTTTCGCGAAGCCGGTATAGAAACCGACGTTAAACCGCCGCAAAAAGAAGCAGAACTCGCCGCCATCATTAACGATTACGACGGGCTCGTCATACGAAGCGCCACCAAAGTGACGGCAGCGGCGCTGGAAAATTCGACACGACTCAAAGTGATTGGACGTGCAGGCGTCGGCACGGACAATGTCGATAAAAACGCCGCCACCAAAAAAGGCATTGTCGTCATGAACACACCGGGCGGCAACACCATTTCCACCTGTGAACACGCCTTTGCATTGATGTTGAGCCTGTGCCGCAATATTCCGCTCGCCCACGCATCCATGGCGGAAGGCCGGTGGGACCGCAAAAAATTTATGGGCAAAGAATTATGCGGGAAAACGCTGGGCATCATCGGTGTCGGCCGTATCGGCGGCGCCCTCGCCAAGCGTGCGCGCGCCTTTGAAATGCGCGTGCTTGCCTATGACCCTATCCTCAGCACGTTGAAAGCGGAAAGCCTCGGCGTCGAGCTCGTCGACCTGAATACCCTCTACGGCTCCTCCGATTTTATCACCATCCACGCGCCGAAATCCGACAAAACCTTGAACATGATTTCCGAGGCACAATTGAAGATGATGAAACCCAATTGCCGCATTATCAACACGTCACGGGGCGGCATCGTCAACGAACAAGATCTTGCCGAAGCCTTGAAAGCCAAGACCATCGCCGGCGCAGCCCTAGACGTGTACACCAGCGAACCCTTCGAAGACAATCCCTTCCTCGGGCTCGATAATATCATCATGACCCCCCACCTTGCCGCATCCACCGATGAAGCACAATTGACTGTCGCCGTTGATGTGGCGAAACAGATGATTGATTTCCTGACTACAGGCGCCATTGTCAACGCAGTTAACGTGCCCAGCCTGGACAGCGAAACTCAAAAGAAATTGCAGCCCCTCTTGTATCTGGGCAAGCGGCTCGGACTCTTCCAATCCTTATACGTGGACGGCCGCCCCAAATCTTTAGAAATCGAGTATATCGGTGACTTGGGCGTCAGCGATACCTATCCCATTACCGCCTCGGTCCTCTGCGGATTTTTAACGCCTATGGTTGAGGCAGTCAATATGGTGAGTGCCCCTTCGCAGCTCCAAGAACGGGGCATCGAAGTATCTGAAAAACGAAGCGCCGTATCCTCCAGCTACGCCTTTGAAATCGGGATCACAGTCATCACCGATCAAGAGAAGCATACGGTGCGCGGAACCCTCTTTAACCGCGACGATCCGCGCATTTGCACGATCAACGGCATGCGCGTCGACGCTACGCCCGAAGGATACATGCTCGTTTGCGCCAATGAAGATAAGCCCCTCATCATCGGCCGCGTATGCACCGCCATCGGCGAAGCCGGCGTAAACATCGCTAACCTCACCCTCGGCCGTGATACCAAAGGCGGCAACGCCATGACCGTACTCAACCTGGATGCGCCGCTCAATGAGGATACCCTCGATAAACTGCGCCAAATGCCCCATGTCAGTGAAGTGCACATGGTGGCACTGCCCGAAGCGACCCATACCAGACTATAAGCCCGCGCCCAAGCGCACATCCTTTTATTTTCACAACGCCCCGCATAAACGGTGCAAAGCAACTTTAACCGGAGAGGACTGAATGAGCAACTACAAACACATCAACGTTCCCGCAGGAGACGCTGTTCACATTGGTACCGATGGTAAATTGGTTACGCCGGACGTGCCGATCATTGGCTTTATAGAAGGCGATGGTACAGGCCCCGACATTTGGCGTGCCTCCCATTTCCTCTTCGAAGAAGCCGTGAAACATTGCTATGGATCAAAACGAAAAATTGCATGGATGGAAATCTATGCAGGAGAAAAAGCAAACGGCGTGTACGCCAATTATCTGCCCGATGAAACGCTGGACGCCATACGCAAATACACCATCGCCATCAAAGGCCCCTTGACCACGCCCATCGGCGGCGGATTCAGAAGCCTTAATGTGAGTCTACGCCAGCAGCTGGATCTCTTCGCTTGTGTACGGCCCGTACGCCATTTTCCGGGCGTGCCCAGCCCCGTATGCGATCCAGAAGCCGTAGACATGATCATCTTCAGAGAAAACACCGAAGACGTGTATTCCGGCATGGAATTGGAAGAGGGCACACCGGAAGCGAAAAAACTCATTGACTTTTGTCAGCGTGAATTCGGATGGCAAATCCGAAGCGATTCAGGGATAGGCGTTAAACCCATCAGCGAGACCGGTTCCAAGCGTCTCATCCGCGCAGCGCTGCAGCATGCCGTAGACCATAAATGCAAAAGCGTTACCCTCGTACACAAAGGCAATATCATGAAGTATACGGAAGGCGCTTTCCGTAAATGGGGTTACGAGCTCGTGCGCAACGAATTCGCTGATGTCGCCGTCGGATGGGACGATTGCAACGGTAATCCCGGCGATAAAATCCTCGTCAAAGACGCCATCGCAGATATCTTCCTCCAACAGATCTTGACCCGCCCGCGCGAATTTGAAGTGGTTGCAACCATGAACCTGAACGGCGATTATTTCAGTGATGCCTTGGCGGCACAAGTCGGCGGCATCGGCATTGCGCCCGGAGCAAACATCAACTATGTCACCGGCCACGCCATCTTTGAAGCCACCCACGGCACCGCTCCCAAATACGCCAACCTCGATAAAGTCAACCCGAGCAGCGTTGTCTTATCCGGCGTCATGATGTTCGAATACATGGGCTGGCAGGAAGTAGCCGATGCGATCATCGCTGCACTGACGCGCACCTTCAACGAAAAGAAAGTCACCTACGACTTCGCAAGACTCATGCAGGGGGCAACCGAATTAAAATGCAGCGAATTCGCCAAAGCCGTAGCCGCTAATCTCTAGTATATACCCTGTAAAAACAAGCCTCGCTCCACCCAAATAAAAGTCGGAGCGAGGTTTTTTTTTGTCAGGCGATAGACCGCGCATCAAAGCGGCTTGTAGAATGAAAGCCTTGAACCCTGCGACAAGCCCCGGGCGCGATAAATCTCGCCCCTACATCGGAAGCCGTCATGAAATTCACGTCATCTTGTTTATCCCATCCATCTCGCCCATTTAAAACCGACACCAACAGCGGTCTAACGCACGGTTTAACGCACGCGCGCGTGCGTTAAATACAAGACTAACACACGCGAAATAAGGGAGTTAACAAGGTTTAACGCACGGCTTAACGCACGCGTGCGTTAAAGTCAACATTCTTGCGCACGCGTGCGTTAGCGTGTGTTAGATTGGTGCGTGACAGCAATAGAAAGAGGGAAATAAATTTGTCGGTTATGTGTTTCATTTAGTATTATGATTGTAGAGTCGATACGTAGAATATCGGCCGCAAATAATGGAGCATGTTTACATAACCGGAAAGGGCAAAAGCATGGAAGAATTTGTACTGTATTTCTTTTTCGTCATGTTTATGATGATGATGTCCGCTGTATTTGGCGATTGGGTGTGGTATTTCTTCCCCTACTTCTGATAGGTCGAGGCGCTGCCCCTGGTATATCAGACCTGCATCATTCAGGGGCGGTGCACCCATTCAGCTGTGATTGACGTTGCCTGCCGCCCGGCCCCTTGCCCGGGAGCCGGTGAATTGTGCGTATGCGCTGCAACACGCAGGCATGACAATCGCCTGCCGACTCTTGTATACACGCCTTCGCGGGATAAATCTCGTAGAGCGCGCGGTATTGCACGGGCGTCAGGTTGGGCATGATCACATTTGCGCCGCGCAACAGCCCCAGTTCCCGGCCTTGCGCCAGGTTGAGCGTTGCGAGGGCGGTAGTGCTGGGTATGTTCGCTTCCGGGCATACAAGGCGCGTAAGGGCTACCACTTTATAGGTCATGAGCTCCGTGTTGGGCACTTGCTGCTCCCCATTGACCGGACGCGCCTGTTGCCCCAAGGGCGTATCGGGATGGGCAATGAAGGGCCCCACGCCGATCATGTCCAAGTCCAGCTCACGGAAGAGGGCGATATCCTTCGCCAAGCCCGTGTAATCTTGTCCAGGGATGCCGACCATAACCCCGCTGCCCGCCGCATAGCCCAATTGCTTGAGCCGTCGCAGCATGGCGAGACGATCGCGCAATTCTTGTCGGTTTGTGGGCGGATGAATTTCATCGTAGAGTGCTCGATTCGAC
>JAAYJI010000050.1 GCA_012523015.1 Candidatus Hydrogenedentota bacterium | reverse complement strand
GAATAATGCCCGCTCCGGGTTTCCAAAAACCGATCCCGTATTTATTCGAAACGGAAGCGAGAAAATCATACACCTCTTTATTCGAAGCAAGCGCCTTGGCAAGATCAGGATTGGCTCCTTTTTCAGCCACAATGAGATGGTCGCAATGAATCGTGGTGGGAACGGCGGTGCGGTTTTTACCGGCTTGCATAAACTGCAACATCGCCATTTGGGCCGTTGCATCTTGCATCGCCACACGATCCGGACCGAAATGGACATAGTCCTTGCCACGCCGGTACGGCTCGGTCACGGGCGTATCCCATGCGTGGGCGAAGAGAATTTTTTCGGACAGCGTCAGGGGGCGCCCCCAGAGGGCACGGCCAAGTTCAACTTTTTCGGCTAAAGACAGATAAAAAAAATGTATGTGATCCAGTTCAAAAACCATTAGATTTTTCCTACTATTAATTTTGGATTTATTCTCTTTTCTTGACGATCGCGATTATACATGCTTTTCGGTATCTTGCGACTGTGCGCCTTAGCGTAGGCAACGACGGAGTCTCACAAAAATAATCAAATACCTTCCTTTTATACCGTGCATGAATTTGTCTACAATAAAATCTGAGACTCCTCGCCCAAAAAAAAGAACGGAATGTCGTCGGTCAGAATTTCTGCCAACTGCGCCTATTATTACAAAATAGAAAGTTAAGTGCAACCTATCCGATCTAAAGGTACCGTCTCCATCAGGCATATTTTTCCTATTCAGCGGCGTATAACAAGAACAATGCAAACAACCGTTCACGCCTAATGCTATACTATACACAGACTTATAAGAAGCAGGCGTTATACGTCTGCCTTTTCTAGCCTGAAATCAATACCTATTTCCAACAATCCGGTGAAATAATGCCATGGTAAAAATAAAGCGGCGTTATCCTGTTGATTGGCTGCGCATACTCGTCGTGGCATCTCTCGTACCTTTTCATACGGCTCGCGTTTTTGATATTTGGGAAGGTAATTACGTCAAGAATGATGAACTCAGTTATGCATTGAGTTATTTTATCAGTTATTTGGCGTTGTGGATTATGCCGCTCTCGTTTTTATTGGCGGGCACCGCCACCGGCTGCGCCCTTCGGTTCCGCAGTGCTTCCGTTTATCTAAAGGAACGGTTTCAACGGTTATTTGTTCCGCTTCTCTTTGGTGTTTTGGTGTTAGTCCCGCCCCAAGCCTTTATTGCCCGATTCCAAAAACCCGGTCATTCCGAATCGTATGGGCATTTCTTGCGCGACTATTTTGTAATACGCGGCGATCTCAGCGGGTATACGGGAGACTTCACCCCTGCCCATCTTTGGTTTATACTTTATCTCCTAGTCTTCTCCGTGGCGGTGCTTCCCTTGTTCCTGTATCTTATAAAACATCGGCGCCTCATCGATTGGCTCGCTTTGAAATGCCAAAGTTCCGGAACGATATTTTTGATGGCGGTGCCTTTGGTTGTGGCGGGCGCCCTGCCCGATATTAGCGGGAAAAATCCTTTTTTCTACGGGACGCTCTTCATCTACGGATTTATTATGGGGGATGATACCCGATTCCAAACCGCGGTGCAGCGAGCAAAGGGCTTTGCACTCGTGCTAGGCATCCTTGTCACGGTCGCTATGCTCTCTGCACACGCCGCTAACATCCAATTTCCACGCTATTCCACGGGTGATATCTTGTTGTATGTGCTCCGCACTTTCGGCACGTGGTTTTGGATCATCGCTTCAATGGGTTATGCAGAAACATGGCTCAACGGTAAGAATCGGTTCTACCGCTACGCCAATGAAGCCTCCTATCCCTTTTACATTCTTCACCAGACAATTTTATGTGCCATTGCGTTTTATGTCGTCCAATGGTCGATGAATTTGTGGATTAAATTTTTTGTTATTTCGGCGCTCACCTTCCTGCTCACTCTCTTGGTCTACGATCTTTTTGTGAAAAGAATTCAGATCAGCCGCTTCCTCTTCGGCATGAAAATCCCGCCATGACATGAAAGTTGTCAAAGCAATAATAGGATCTTCAAGTAATGCATCCTATTTCCCCCACACACAAGGGTTATTTCTGCTTATGAAGAACTCGGATGTTTTTGCGTCCTTTCCTTGGCGTGTCGTTTTTCTTTGTTTGACAAGGTTTCCGTACTGAATCCATGCTGTATTTTTCCATCTCGAATAAAAAGATTACCGCTCATACATTGCTTGCCCAAAGTCTTATCTGTATTGTAGACATTACAGTTGGTGTTCATTACCACTGGCAAGAATATTTCCGGATATTGTTTTACATTGATACCGAATAAATTTACCAAGAAAAGGTTTATGAGTGAAGGAAGCAAATGAAAAGTTTTTCGGTTTATAGACACTAAAAGAACCCGAAGGAATGTAAGTCGCTTCCAAAACAGACCTTTTCGTGCGTGACGTTCCCACCGACTCAGGGCTCTTTTCATACGATCCATGGCCAAATAGTCAGTCAACGATTTCAGGGTGCTGTTTTTCCGCACGAATAACATAATTTGTACATTCATGCAAAGCCGGATGTCTACGAGATGCAACAGAGCGTGAAGGGCTTTCTGAAAGACATATAGATCTTCTCTTGGTCCTGTGCAATAGTGTTCGAAGAGCAGATCCATCATTTCATCCGGCATTATAATATTCTCCGGACTGAGTGATTTGATAGTAGTAACATATGCGAAGCCATTTACAGAAAGGGATCTTATAAAAGCTTTGTCTTTCGCATATTCGCAACTCGCCACAAGCTGATCTTCATTAATGCCCTTAAAAATCGTGGGGGACAGACTTGTTGGAAAATTAAGCGCTTCCAAGTTTCGCAACGCTGCCATTTTTGCATCAACAAATTGGCTTAGGCTAAGGCGGGCTGCCTGTTCTCGGTCAAAAGAGTCAATAGACAGTCGAATTTCATCAATGCCGGCATCTTGGAGACGTTTGCAATAATCCGGATCCGCCAGTCGTATCCCGTTTGTAGCCAGTTGGACGGTTACTCGGTTCCGGACGGCTTCCTCCACAAACTGAAAAAATTGGGGATGTAATGTGGGTTCACCACCCGTAAACGTATGTTTCGCTTTCTTATAGGTCGGGAGCAGCGTTCGGTATTCTTCCAAGCTCATTTCCTCAAAGAACGGATCCCTCATCTCTACGGAGCAATAAGGACAGTTCATCTGGCAGGCATCTTTAATAAGCACCCAATAGTTCGTAATCCTGCCACAAGGGGTGTCCTCTTTTAAGACATTAAAATAAAACCGATCCAAATCGACGTAAAGCGAACCTTGCCGGGAAAGCAGTAATTTATTGGAGCCGTGCAGCGGGCATTCTCGATACAAAAAAGCGTGATTATTTTTTAGAATCACACTACCGGGTATCTCTGAAGCACACTGTGGGCAAAGAGAAAGAGTAGTACGAATTATTGACATATATACACGTCCTAGTAAATCCCTCTGCGGAGGGGAGTCTGTTGTCGAAATGGGTCGACCTTAAATCGATATTCTAAGAGTATACCGTTATAAATGCAACTAAACCGAAAAGTGAAGCAACCCATCAGCCGAATATCCGGTAATGTCAATTGAGCCTGATACTATTTTGGGCCTTCATGTGAAACCAAAAAAATGGCACAGGTGATCCTGTCGGCGTTCTTTCCGCTGCATATTAGTTCTTCCGGTATCCAGTAGCGAAGAGCACAACTTGCACTTGCTTCTCACTTATTATACAATAGACAAACGTTTGTCTTAGATAAACAAGACTTTTATATAAAACCTTCCATGCATAATCGGAGGCACATATCTCATGCTGAATATTGCAACCGTACTAGAAACGAACTCGCGATTATATCCCAATAAACTTGCAATAATACAGGACGACCATGTTTATACTTTTCAAGCATTAAACGATCTCGCGAATCGTGTTGCACATGGGTTACGGAAAGCCGGTGTCCGTCCCGGGGATAGGGTAGCGCTGAGTTGCCTCACAAATGCGTATTTTGTCATGTGCTATTACGGTATTTTAAAAGCGGGCGCTGTCGTGGTGTCATTGAACCCTCTTTTGAAACATGAAGAAATAGCGCGCAATCTCTCGGATGCCGATGTTTGCTTTTACCTGTGTTATGATGGAGCGGGACAGCTTCCCATGTTGACCGAGGGATATACTGCTTTTCTCGAGACGCCTTCCTGCACGAAATTCTGTCTTATAGGTGCGATGGAAGCGCTCTCCTACTTTTCTGAAAACATTTATTTTTTGGATGATTGGCTTGAGAACAATGCCGGTCATTTTCCAAGTGTTCAGACTGCGGCCGACGCTTCGTGCAACATTATATTTACCTCGGGGACGACGGGCCGAGCCAAGGGAGCAGAACTGACTCACGCCAATTATGCAGTTGCCTGCTTGTCGTATAGTGATGTGATGGAATACTCCTCAGACGATGTCATTTTAGTTGCCGCGCCTCTGTTCAGCGTGCTCGGTCAAACCATGCTGATGGGGGCCGGTTTCTATGCGGGGGCGACCTTAGTGTTACAGTCCCGTTTTGACCCGGAACATGTATTATGCGCGATGGTACACTATAATGTGACGATATTTAGCGGCGTACCAACCATGTTCTATGGGTTACTGCATTATCCGGGTTTACGGAATCATGACTTAGGTAAGATACGTGAACACTGGCGTACGGGCATCGTTGGCGGCGCGCCGGTACCGCCACATTTGGTAGATGAAGTGGAATCCGTGTTCGGAGTCCGGTTGCAAAAAGGGTATGGGCTTTCGGAAACCACAGCGGTAGTGGCTGCCACCCGTCGCGACCGCCCCTACGCGAAGGAGAGTGTCGGCGTGCCGATGTGGGGCGCGGAAATCAGAATTGTCGATGAACTCATGAACGACAAACCAATAGGAGAAGCGGGAGAAATCGTCGTTCGTGGCCCTACGGTTATGTGCGGATACTTTGGCGACCCGGAAGCTACCGCGGTGGCATTTCGTGGAAGTTGGTTCCACACAGGTGATGTGGGCATGCTGGATGCAGACGGCAACCTCCATATTTTGGATCGTATCAAAGACATGATCATCCGCGGTGGGTTTAACGTTTACCCATGCCAGGTAGAGGCGGTATTGATGCGGCACCCGTGCATTAAACTTGCAGCTGTGGTTGGCATACCTGATGAACAATTGGGAGAGGAAATCCATGCCTTTGTTGTTCTTCATGAAGAGGCTATTTTGACTGCGGCGAAAATCCTAGATTGGGGACGTGAACATCTCGCTGCCTATGCCTATCCTCGACATGTGAGTTTTCTGCCAAGCCTTCCCATGGGACCCACCAATAAAATATTGAAATCTGAATTACGCCGGTTAGCCGCAACAGTTTACACTCCGGTCTAAAAGGAAACACACTGATGAATCTATTGGTTGTCGCTTTGACGATCCTGTTGTACTTGGCTGTAACATTTTTTTTGGCTTACAAAGGGTACAAAGCAACTCATAGCACTGAAGACTACATGCTGGCCGGCCGCACTATCAGTCCCTTCATGATGGCTCTTTCGTATGGTGCCACCTTTATCAGTTCATCAGCAATAATCGGATTTGGCGGCGCCGCCGCTATCTTCGGCATGGGCATTGTACTAACCAATGTAATGAACCTATTTTTTGGCTTCTTTATTGCATTTATGGTTTTAGGAATCCGCGTGCGTGCCATGGGACAGCGTCTTGATGCAACTACATTTCCCGAACTTTTGGGTAAACGTTTCAACTCACGTTTCATCCAAGGCTTTTCAGGGCTTATCATTTTTCTTTTTATGCCACTTTATACTGCGGCAGTACTCATCGGCGGAAGCCGTTATGTCGAAGCGACTTTTCAGATTAATTATGAACTCGCTTTGATAGTCTTCACGAGCCTTGTCGCTTGTTACGTCATCACGGGAGGAATGCGCGGAGTAATTTATACAGATGTCTTCCAAGCGCTGTTGATTTTCATCGGTTTGGTGATCATGGTCGTATACACCTACGTTATTTTGGGCGGACCCTTTGAAGCACATCGCAAACTGGCGGCGCTCCCCTCAGAAATAGACAGGCAATTTGAGGAAGCAAGACATGAACTGACCTCCTTGGTTCCTAACGATCTTACCACGGGTGATTTCACAGGGTGGTTCGTGGACGTGGCGGGGCAAGCGGCAAGCGCCGCCACCATGACCGAAGCCGCACGGATACAGTTTTTTGAGTCACGCCCCGATGTTGCCGGTGTCGCAGTGTTGATGCAAAAAAGGCCAGAGCTCGCCAGCAAGCTGTCAATTCTCCGCATAGAGCAGGTCGGGTTCCGCGGTTGGACGCGTCTCCCCGAAGCGGGCAGTATGTTCTTTTATATTTTAATTACCAGCCTGATACTGGGGATGAGTGTGGGAATGCTTGCACAACCCCAATTGGCGGTACGCTTTATGACCGTGAAAGACAACCGTGCGCTGAACCGATCTGCCTTGTTTGGCGCTCTTTTCTTCTCCGTCATGTTCGGCGTACTTGCCACGGGTGCCTTGACTAATGTCTGGTTTGCAGCGTCGGAACATGGAGGCCGCATTGCGACAGCCTCGGTTCCTGCCGGCAACATTGACTTAATCATTCCCACCTACATCAACCGTGCTCTGCCTCAATGGTTCGGCATTCTCTTTATGTTGACCCTGCTGGCCGCGGTCATGTCAACGCTGAGTTCCCAGTTTCACTTGATGGGCACCTCTCTAGGCAGAGACTTCCTAGAACGGGGCGCCTTAAACCTAATGAATGAGCGGCATACAGTTCTTTTGGCTCGTTCCGGTATTGCTTTATCGGTGATTGTTACCCTGTTTCTTGCGTGGGTACTTCCCGGCAGCATTGTTGCAGTG
>JAAYJI010000049.1 GCA_012523015.1 Candidatus Hydrogenedentota bacterium | reverse complement strand
TATTTGATGAGATCGCACGGCTTTCCCCGGTGGAGACCCTAGTTTCGGAAGAGGCAGATTCCAATTTTATGAATAGCCTCAAAAAACGTTTTCCGAATATGGTTTTTACACACCGCAGCCCGACTGCTTTTGATCCAGACGATGCGCGCACATTGGTAATGAACACATTTCGGTTAAGCACGTTAAAAGGCTTGGGGGCTTTGGAAACAAGCGAATTAGCGTTGACGAGTGCCGGCGCCGTCTTGGGTTATATTCATGAAACACAACGGGATTCTGTTCCCCATTTAGATCTGCCGCGCCACTTTGAGCCTTCTGCTTATGTCGCTTTGGACAGCAATACGCAGCGTAATCTTGAGCTGACAGCGACCATGAGCGATCAATCGAAACGAGGTTCTTTATTGGGCGTTTTAGATAAAAGTCTCACGGGTATGGGGGAACGCAAACTCCGGAACTGGATTTTACATCCTCTCTCGCAGGTATCGAAAATAACCGAAAGACTGGATGCCGTAACGGAGTTTTACGAAAACATCAGCTTGCGCATGACCTTAAGGGAAGAGATGAAGGGACTGCCCGACATTGAACGTCTTCTCGGTCGTATCACTGCGAGTACCGGTAATGCTCGCGATGTTAAAGCCCTCGGAGTCGCTCTAGAACGTATTCCCGCTATTGCAACGGCACTCGATAAAGTGAATAGCGGAATGTTAAAGGGGCTTTATGAAAATCTGGACAAATTAGAAGATATTGCCGCCGTCATTGCCCGAGCTATTGTAGATGAACCGCCCCCTACCTTAAACGAAGGGAATTTAATACGCGAAGGCTACGATGCGCAATTGGATCATTTGCGCGAACTGGTTCGCGGCGGCGTAAACTGGATAGCTGCCCTACAACAAGAAGAACGAGAGCGGACGGGAATTCAAAAATTAAAGGTGGGCTACAACCGTGTTTTTGGGTATTACATCGAAATCAGCCGTGCCCAGTCCCAATCGGCGCCGGAGGACTATGAGCGCAAGCAAACGTTGGCCAATGCGGAACGTTTTGTCACGCCTGCCCTCAAAAAGCGCGAAGAAGAAATACTGACTGCCCGTGAGAAAATGGAAAGTATAGAACGGGATCTATTTGTGGCTGTTCGTACGGAAGTCGCCAAAGAGGCTGTGCGTATCCGCCGAACAGCCGATATATTGGCTGTGTTGGACGTATTAGCAACTTTTGCGGAGGTGGCTGTTACCAACGATTATTGCCGCCCTGTAATGAATGATTCCGGAGAGATCCATATCAAGGAGGGGCGCCATCCCGTCGTTGAAGCTGTCACGCGGCCCGGTGAATTTGTGCCTAACGACACCCACATGGAAGTTGACGGGGCTCGGGTGCTGATTATGACCGGTCCTAATATGGCGGGCAAATCTACCTACCTGCGTCAGGTCGCTTTACTTTGCTTGATGGCGCAAATCGGCACTTATATACCTGCTTCTGAAGCAGTCATGGGCGTAGTCGACCGAATTTTCACACGTGTCGGCGCGTCGGATAATCTGGTGCGCGGCGAAAGTACCTTTATGGTGGAGATGATAGAAACAGCGGCCATCCTCAATACTGCCACAGAAAAAAGTCTCTTGGTACTCGACGAAATTGGCCGTGGCACGTCTACTTATGACGGCATCAGTATCGCGTGGTCCGTGGCGGAACATATTCACGATACGATCCGTGCGCGCACGCTCTTTGCCACCCATTATCATGAGCTTACCGAGTTGGGCGAGAAATTGGAACATGCAAAGAACATTACCATCTCTGTACGTGACTGGCAGGATACTATTGTTTTCTTGTATCGGGTTGTGGACGGCGGCGCGGATCACAGTTATGGGATTCAAGTGGCAAAGCTGGCCGGCTTGCCTCAGCGTGTTTTGAAACGGGCCAGGGAAATTCTTCTTTCTTTAGAATCGGGGGGGCAAGCGACGAGCGAATCTATAGTTCCTGAGCAGCAAATGTTCCTCTTCGCGCCGTCCATGGACAACGAACCTAGTCAGGTGGAAAAGGAATTGGAATCAATAGATCCGGACGCCCTGTCACCTCGTGAAGCACAGGCGCTGCTCTATCATCTTAAACATTTATCGAATCGTCCGCGTAACGGTTAAGACATATTTGTTGTACATTTATAGAGCGCTATTTTCCGGATTCATTTGATTATGACTGTTTCATATGTGCAAAATAGTGTGACCTTTGGGGTTGGAAGTCATTTCCAAGCCCTTACGAAATTGCGAATCAAAAGAAGAACACAGCGGTCAATAAACCTTATTTATAGACGTCATTATTTCTTTCGTCACTCAATTGATAATCTTGTCATCTGTTATTTCAGGGTTATTTTTCTTTGATTCCAAGTAATTCGAAAAAAACAACATGCATGTCTGTTATAATTGAGTTTGACCTTGACATGTAGGAGCTTATTATTGTGCGATATGCAATTTTATCCGACATACATTCCAATATTGATGCTCTGGAAGCCGTATTTGATGCAATTGAGAGCCTCCGTATTGATGAAATTATATGCCTCGGAGACGTGGTGGGATACAACGCAGAACCTAATGCTTGTATCTCATTATTAAAAGAGAAAAAGATACAAACGATTCTGGGTAACCATGATTCCGTTGCCTGCGGACTTGAAGAGCCTTGGGGCTTTAATCCCTTGGCGTTAAGCGCGATCATGTGGACCCGCGAGCATCTGGATGAGGACTCGCGGGAATGGCTTCGCAGCCTTCCCGATACCTTAAATTATGGTTCTTTTGTTGCCGTTCACGGTGCACCTAAAAACCATAATGTCTATCTTTTTTCGTGGGAAGATGTTCTCCCCCACTTATATTTTATGGAAGAGCAAAATTGCTCCCTATGTTTCGTAGGTCATACCCATACGCCGGCGTTTTTCTCTGAGAAAAGCAATAGAGTTCTCCACGACCGAGAAGAAATTCAATTGGATCCTGAGAAGTATTATTTCATTAATCCCGGTTCCGTTGGTCAGCCGCGCGATCAAAATCCTGCCGCTTCCTTCGGCATCTTTGATGCCGGCCAATTGACTTTTGAGTTGGTGCGGGTACGTTATGATGTGGAGCGGGCAAGTAAACGGGTGTTGGAAGTGGAACTCCCCCACTTCCTTTCCGACAGACTATTGGTAGGAAAATAAAAGGACTAGAACGAATTATTATGACGTTATCTTCAAAACGAAAAGCGGTCATTACGCGATCCACGAACGAAACGAAAATTGAAATAAAAATCGACCTAGACGGTACCGGTACGTCAGACATTCAAACGGGCTCCGGTTTTTTTGATCATATGTTAGAGCATATAGCAAAACACGGTCTTTTTGATTTATATGTACGCGCTGAGGGTGATGTTCATGTCGATCTACATCATACTGTCGAAGATGTAGGCATCTGCCTCGGACAAGCGTTCATCCAAGCTGTGGGAGAGCCGGTGGGATTAACGCGCTATGGTCATGCTGTTATCCCTATGGATGAGACTTTAGCGGAAGCCACCGTTGATTTTTCCGGTCGCCCCTTTCTCGAATTCCGCGGTCAATTGCCGCAAGGCAGTCCGGGCGGTTTTGATATGGAACTGGGCGAAGAGTTCTTTAGGGCCGTGGCGGTTAACGGTCGCCTCACGCTGCACTTGGAATTACGTTATGGAAAGAATTTGCATCACTGTTTGGAAGGATTGTTTAAGGCCTTTGGCCGTTCTCTACGCCAAGCCTTCCAAATGGATCCTCGCGTAAAAGGCATACCTTCTACCAAAGGCTCTTTGGAACTGTAGTGATCCGTTCCGAACAGGATGCAGACACTATAAAACTGTTGTTGGGCTATTGATTTCCCAAAACAATAGGACATCGTGAAAGGTGCAGCCATGATTAAACGTATCCTCGTTACGACGGATGGCAGCGAATCCGCTGAAATCGGCGTTCGTTGTGCTGTAACCATTGCCAAAGCACAAAATGCCTCTTTGGTCGTACTCTATGTAACGGACATCAAGCTTTTAGAAGGACCTTTCCTCCGAGATTTGACCGCCTCATTAGGTGCCGCTCCCTATGTCAATTATCAGGGGAATATAGCCTTGTTGTTGGATGAGCGGGGAAAAAATGCCTTGTCTCATGCTGAAAGCTTGTGTGAAGAATTGGGTGTCGCGTGTAAAACCCTCCAGCAGACCGGCATTGTTCCACGGGTGATTTGCGAAAATGCTGAACTGGCAGATTTGATTGTTATGGGCCGTGCCGGTGAACACAACAAATTTTTGGAAGGATTGATAGGCTCCACGGTGGAAGCGGTGGTGCGCCGTGCGTCAGTACCTGTTCTTATTACGGGTCATGATGTATTGTGTGATGGGGACGTGGTTCTTCCCTATGATGGATCGGCGCAGGCGAAAAAAGCCTTGCGTGCCGGTGCTCTTTTTGCGGCTCAGCATAAAAATAAAATCCGCGTGCTCGTAGTAGACACGCCGGAAAATTGTGAACTTTTAGAGGCGGCGCAAAGTTATTTGCAAAATAGGGAGCTTGATGTGGATTACAGCTGTCGGCAGGGCGATCCCGGCGCAGAAATTGTTTCATTTGCAAAAAGTTGTAATGCCGCTCTTATTATCATGGGTGCATACGGCCATAATAAACTACGTGAATTGGTTTTGGGGAGCACGACTTCCTACACGATCAACCATGCGCCTTGTCCGGTACTGCTGGTTCGATAAATGCGCCCCTTCAATACTTTCGTTGTAATAGAAAGATAATATCCATGTCTCGGAAAGACAAAATTAGTATTACCCATTCGGAAGAATTTTCTGAAATAGAAAATGAGTTGATGCATGCCATGGATGGGATGGACGAGGCAAATTTGCAGATAGAAACCTTACTGCAAAACCATGTTAAAGAGAATACGCCCCCTGGAAATGAAGATAAAACCGAATCTTCTGAAACACAAACTGACACGGCCAATACCTAATCATCGGCGCCGTGACACTGCGCAGCACCTTAACTTATTTTTGAAATCTACCTATGAGTACATCCGGCTATCACATACTATTGACAGATCCCCACTTGCAAGGTGGCGGACAGGTACGTTATGTCACCACATTAGCGGCAGGTTTGCAAGCGCTGGGG
>JAAYJI010000048.1 GCA_012523015.1 Candidatus Hydrogenedentota bacterium | reverse complement strand
CTGATGTACCGCTCTTCCGCGTTGGCGATCTCGTAGCGTGTTCCGGCGTGGGCTATGCCTCTCATGCCGCCTACAATGTGGTGCCCCATCAACTGCTGACGCCCGTCCCTGAAAATGTATCCCTAGACGAAGCGGCCTTTGTAAGTTTAGGCGCTATAGCCATGCAAGGCGTGCGCCGTGCAGAACCGAGCTTTGGCGAGACTTTCGTGGTCATCGGGCTGGGTCTTGTGGGACAGATTACCTTCCAAATAGTGCAGGCTGCGGGCTGTCATGTCATCGGCTGTGATCCTGTGGAAGCGCGGCGCGATCTTGCCGCCTCTCTAGGCTGCGATCACGTATGCGCGCCCGAAGATCTCGAAAGAAGTGTTCAAGAATATACGGCGGGCTATGGCGCTGACGCCGTTCTTGTTTGCGCTTCCGCAAAAAACAGCAGCGTCGCCAATCAGGCGCTCCACCTATGCCGCAGTAAAGGACGCGTCGTTGTCGTGGGTGCTGTGGGCATGCACTTGGAACGGGGCGCGCTATACGAAAATGAATTGGATTTCATGCTTTCCTGTTCCTACGGCCCCGGCCGCTACGACCGCCAGTATGAAGAGGGCGGACTTGATTATCCCATCGGCTATGTACGCTGGACGCAGGGCAGAAATATGGCGGAATTTTTGAGGATGGTAGATTCCGGCCGCGTGAAGGTGAAACAGCTCATCAGCTTATCCGAAGCGGTGGAACGTGCAGAACACGCTTACGAAGAAGTTATGAAGGGCGGAGCAGTACTCGCCGCGCTCATTCGCTACCATCATGAAGATCCGCCTGATGATGCGCCTGAGCCATCACGTAAATTTACCCTTCGCGTCACACCCAAAACCGCGGGTCAAATGGGCGTCGCTGTCATAGGCACGGGCGCTATTGCCACCGCGTTCCACCTCCCCAATCTTGCCGCCCTGCCTACGTGCCGCTTGGTCGCCGTTGCCAATCGCTCGGGCCAAAAAGCCAAGCAGTGGGGTTCCCGTTTCAATGCAGCCTACTGCACCACCGACTATCGTGAAGTGCTGCAAGACAGCAACGTGGACGCCGTAATCATTGCAACCCGTCATCACCTGCACAAAGAAATGGCCCTTGCCGCCATAGAGGCAGGCAAACATGTATTTGTTGAAAAACCCCTCGCCTTGACCGTTGTCGATTGCGATGACATTTGCGCTGCAGCTGAAAAACAAGGGGTATTGCTTACGGTCGGTTTCAACCGCCGCTTTGCACCCTTGGCCGTAGCTGCTCAAAAAGCCTGCAGCGCAGTACCCGGTCCCAAAACACTGATCTATCGATGCAACGCAGGCCCTTTGCCGCCCAATCACTGGGCACTGGATCCCGTCGAAGGCGGCGGCCGTATCCGCGGCGAAGCCGTTCATTTTTTCGATTTCGCACGATGGTTTTTGCAAGATGATCCCGTCGAAATACAAGGGCAGACTTTGGTCACCGATCAGACAGCCTTCGATAAAGACTCCATGACGGTCACGCTGCGTTTTTCCCAAGGATCTTTAGCCACCGTCCTCTATGGCGGCAACGGAAGCAGTGCCCTCGAGAAAGAGCGGATCGAAATCTTCGCCAACGGTACCACCTCGGTCATCGATGATTTTAAGCGGCTGTCCTTCTACGGGCTCCCCAATATAGGGATCCGACACCGTCATGTGGATAAAGGCTTGGGCGCACTCCTCGCCCATTTTATTGCTGCTGTAAGGGGCAAAGAAAGCTTATCCATCACCGGGGCGGATGGTCGCTGGGCGACTTTCATAGCGGAAGAAGCATTGAAACGTGCCGGCAGCGCAGCCGCTCATCAAGAGAGCTGAGCCTCACTCAAAAACCAGCATGCCCGCCACACAGGCCGTCATAAATGAGGCGAGCGTTCCGCCCAGAAAAGCGCGCCAGCTCATGCTTGCGATCTCGGCTCTCCGCTCGGGCGCCAAGGCAGCAATGCCGCCGATCAGAATACCCAAACTGCCCGGGTTGGCGAATCCACACAAGGCATAGG
>JAAYJI010000047.1 GCA_012523015.1 Candidatus Hydrogenedentota bacterium | reverse complement strand
GGTGAGGGACTTGGGCCGATTCTTCCTGCAGGAACTGGATGCAGTCCTGCCATGCCCTTGGCTGAATATCAGTTACATCGCTCATCCATTATACCTCCACGTCTTTGAGTTTGTTCTTTGTGTGTGATACGGAGGCGCCAAAATCCTGAAGTTCTTCCTCAGTATCTTGCCACTGTTGTTTTGCCTGCTTCTGCGCCTGCTGGTCTAGTTTTTTATTCTCTATTCCCGCTTCCGCAATGGAACGGACCTGGGACACATTCACTTCCAAGCCCTGAAAATACTCCCCCATGGTTTCGGAGAATTTGTTGCCAATGAAGGCATTCACATCCTCCTGCAAGTCTTTAATTTTTCCCTTGAACATTTCAACAATGGACTTACGAATTTCTCGGGGATCGACTTTGTATACATCATCAACGTATTCCACCTTATGTTTATAGAGGAAAAGTGTGCACAATCGACGCTCAGTATAACTCTTTCGTATCGTTTTCTTGTCGATATTAACGCATGAGATAATGTCTAGGTCTAGATAAAGCCTTGGCAAGTTAATTTTTGGTGGTGTCAAATTAATATCAAAGGTGTCTTTGGTCTCATCAGCAATTGCTTTAACAATAGGACTTATGTGCGCCTCTATTTTTTTTGCAAGATATTCCTGCTCCTTCAATACGATTGGCTCTAAGCCATCTGCCATTGCTTGGAGTGTCTTTCTCATTTTCGCATTCAGGGAGTCGCTAATTTCACGGGAGAACTGCTCAGCATCGTCTTGGGAAGAAAACTCCAGAACCTCATTACCCGTAAACACTTTATTGATAGAGTCTGATTTCTTGGATTTAGGAAAGATATCGATAAACACATCAAGTGTTGAGCGTTCTTGATCTTTCTTTATTTTTTCCTGCGCATCAAGTTCACGGCCTTTTTGTTTTGCCAACGCCTTCACCATAGACTCCGCACTTGACTGTAGAGCATCCAGTTCGGTGTTGAGTTTTTTGCCTATTGTATCGACAGCGGAGCCAACAATGACTTGCAATTTTGCCTGCGCCTTTCTGAGGTCTTCCAAGTAACCGTTCATGGTGCGTATGGTGCTCTGTAAGGTATCAAGACTTTGCGTCAGTGATGTTCTTTGACCTTTCGCCTGGTCCTCAAAAAACTTGCCTGTGGCTGCAATTTTATCCACGGCGGAGTCCAAACACAATGGTGCGGCCCGATAAAGTGAGGCGCTCACCACACTTTTCAACGGACTGTCCATAAATGACCTCTGCCACAAGATATTGCTTCCCTCCAGAAAATCACGGTGCCCCCCCTGCTTGAGTTTTTTTTCGGCCAGAACCATGCCAAAAGCCTGCTCGGCAAAGTCCATTACCCATGAACTATCGGCTTGGTCCGGCAATTTGCCGTTGTTCTCCAAGGACCGAATTGCCTTGTTTGCAAGTAATGCCGGAAAGGCGCAGGTGGGAAAGGTGCAGCCCTCAACTGTAAGTACCGTGCCATCTTCGAGTGGTATATCAGGAAAAAGGCGCTGACACAATGCCGCCCCATTGTCTTTTTTGCGTTCCGCAGCAGACATCTCATCGAATTTGTTTAAAAACACATAAAGCGGAACGCCATTATGCACCCGGGCGTTATGCACCCAGGAGCGAATCTCGGCAAATGCCTCTCCATCTTTCTGTGTCGGCGCCACCACAACGACTATTGCCGCTGCTTGTTGCAGTTGTTGTTTCACGACCCCCTTCAAGTGTCCCTGGCCTGCCTCATTGGGCCCTGGAGTATCTATCAGCGTCAATTTTCCGAGCGTGTTACTCACACGATTGGTCAGTGAGATGAACTCCACCTCGATCTCGGGAAAGTCATCGATTTGGCTGTAGCTCTCCAACGGACTCGGCAAATCGAATTCCGGCAGTTGGCTAATACGGACAAGGTCATTCAGGTCGGTCATGAAGTCTGCAATTTGCGCCTCGCCCCGATATTCAGTATGAATCTCTGTAAGTTTTCCGGAACGGATTCGTTCCAGCGTCCCGATGTAATCATCTCCGTCCCTTTCTTTTAAGGAAAACTTCATTTTTGCAATCGCGGCGATGGTATTGTTAAACGGCTCCGGTTTTAGAAACTTCAGGACCGGCTCCTTACACCCATCAACATGCGTGATGAGAGTGGGCATGGTCGTCATGGCGCCACTCCGGCTTGGAAGCACTTCCGCGCCAACGATGGCATTAATTAATGTGGATTTTCCCGCCTTCATGGGGCCGATAACAGCCAAGGTCATGCGCAATTGGTCAACCTTGGCCTTCTCTTCTTGAATTTGACACACATACTTATCAATTTCTTCTGCGCTGGCCAACGCGTATTTTCCGCTTCCGGTCGGTCTGCATTTGTCAAGGACATTTTGAAGCATCGAAAGATGCGCCAAGACGTTTTCCTGACACTCCTGAATCACCCTGTTCGCCAGACTCATATCGCGGGGAGGACTACTTTGCTCCGTATCAAAGATGGAAGCGGAAATAACCGGTTTCTTCCCGTCGCACCCCGAGGGCGCGTCCTGAAACTCTTCACGTATGAAAGCAAAATTATCGGGGCTTACCCCTGCATTTTCTATGATAAAATCAAAGTTTTGTTTGCGCGCTCCGGAAAGGAATTCCAAGAGGTAATAAAGTCTGTATTGGGGACGAAAGACGAGGCGCTGCCGGGGCTGGTGAAGATGGGGGATGTGCATGAGACTGTAGATGATGCCGCCACAGAGAAACACGGCTGCCGCACAAAAGAACGTGGTGCTATACTGGGGCGCACTGCGATCCATAAAGAACCAGACCATACCCGTGCCCAAGGCGGTGAAGGTTGTGCTTACGGCGGCCGCCTGCCCTAAGCGCGTACCCCGATTATGGGCTTCGCTCAAGCCGATGACAATGGATGAGGAAACAGGCTGAAGCAAGTGCACGCCGGCGCTCATGGATACCATGCTCAGGATCATAAAGGGATAGCCCGTTCCTTTGAGCGCTAAAAAGCTTAGCCCCGTGGCGGAGAGTAAGGTGCCTACCAAGCCGACCCGCGTCAAGGGGAGCATGCAAAGCAAGCCTGTCATCATGACGACGAGAAAACCGGGCAATTCGCGAGGAAACTCGAGATAACCCCGTGCGTCGGCACTGAGATGGAAGGTGTCGGACAGAAAGTTGTTGAAGGTAGAATCGTGGATGCTGGTTGCCATAGCGGTACACGACAGCGCCGCATAGAAAATATACAACTGGTATTTGAAGGGAATGGATTTCATTCGCCGATCCTTGTTCGGGGGGGAGGGGAAAGGGGTAAAAGCACCTTATTTTATCGTAAAAAAGGTACTCAATAAAATAAAACAGAGCGCCTATAGGAAAAAATTCCGCAGAAGGTATGGGTACAGGCAGATTAAAACAAGGATGACCCCAAGAGAGCGTTCTTATAACAGCGCCCTTTTGAGGTCATCATACAAAATCACGTGATCGCGATGGGCAATGCGCTCAGGCTGAGCCGCTCGCCTTTACCACGCCTCTAAAGGAATTAACGCAGGCGTATCGGCGCGGACCGCCTCACAGCTGCCCGGCGTCAACAGTACTGCCAAGCGTTCTTCTTGTACTTGGCTGAGACTATGTTGAAAGCCGACCTGCCGAATATTGGGTGTTTCCAAGTCCCATTCTTCTTTGGGTTCTGTGGAGAAATATTGAATTGATGTCGTTGAAGGGGATAGGACATCCATAAAAAGGCGTTCATTGTCTTGTTCGAGCACAGCAGCGGTATTGCTGCTTGCATCGCTCATGGTTGCGGGGGTAGTCATGGCCCAGCAGAGTTCTGCCGGCTCAAGGGCGGCGCAGACTTCATCTTGAATCAACACGCGTCCATCGGGCAGCAGTCTGAAACCGCGCAGCGCCTTAGACAGCTGTCCTGCGTAGACCTCTGTCATATCGATAATGGTGAAGGCGTTCTTCGGATCTTCGGAGAAACGAAGAATGCTTCCCTTTCCTTTCACAAGCTGCGCCTCATTATTGATGGTCTGCGTGTTGTGACTGCTGTTGTGGTAGCGATAAATGCGCCAGCGATCCGATTCCTGTTTCATGTTCCAAAGGGTGAGCCCCCGGGCTTCGAGGTCGCCGTAGCCTCTGCCCATGGGATCCAAAGCCCAGCGTTTTCCGTCAGCCTCCAACACAAAAGAACCGATGTCCATATGCCCATGGTTGGCGGCGGGCGTACCCGCTTTAATGGCTAAAAACACAGCGCCGGGATCAGACCAAGAACTGCGATGGACGGCAATAGGATTGATCCCTTCGCCTTTCCAGTGGAGCGGACGCTCCGGCACAGCAGGGCGTTGCCCGTCCCACCACAAAAGGATCAATGGAAAGACGCGGTTTTTGCCCGACGATTTGCCGGCAAGGGTCTTTTCCAGCCAGAAATGATCGGCATAAGCCAGCGCCGGTTCTTCCAACCGCTTGGCAAACCAGTTGACAGCGGGCCATGCCGAGTTCCGTGAACCGCAATCGCTGAAGGGGAAATGATCGCCTGTGGGGCCGGGCATGTACAAGGGGAAGGAGCCTGTTTCACGAAATCCGGGGAAGTCGACCTACCCAAAGTCTGTATGCAAGGAAGATTCGAAGACGGCGATGGCGAGAATGTTGAAGGT
>JAAYJI010000046.1 GCA_012523015.1 Candidatus Hydrogenedentota bacterium | reverse complement strand
TCTGAGAGCTGGCAGACCATACCTCATGTAACCCATTTTGATAAGGCAGATGTGACGGCACTGGAATCCTTGCGCAAACAAGCAGCCCGTAAAGCCGAAGCCAAAGGGGCGCGCCTCACAACGATGGCCTTCGTTCTGAAAGCCGTTCCGGAAGTTTTGAAACGTTTTCCGCGCTTTAATGCTTCCGTCGACATGGAAACGCAGCAGTTGCTGTTAAAACAGTACTACCACATTGGTTTTGCCGTGGATACGCCCAATGGGCTCGTGGTGCCTGTCCTCCGTGATGCCGACCAAAAGACGGTTTTGGAAATTGCCTTGGAAATGGCGGCGCTGGCAGAAAAGGCACGGGACAGAAAATTGACCTTGGAAGATATGCAAGGCGGTACCTTCACCATCAGCAACTTGGGCGGATTGGGCGGAACAGCCTTTACGCCTATTATCAATGCGCCGGAAACGGCAATCCTCGGTCTGTCGCGGACGCAAACAGAGCCTGTATACAATGGGAACGAGTTTGAGCCGCGCCAGTTACTGCCCCTTAATTTATCCTATGATCACAGAATTATCGACGGCGCAGATGCAGCACGTTTCTTGCGTTTCTTGGCGGTAAGCATTGAACAGCCTTGGCATCTCTTCCTCGGATTCTAAGCAACAGTTGGAGATGCGCAGCCTTTGGCTGAGCCTCAAGGACATTATAAAAAAGCCCGGTCACGTGCCGGGCTTTTGCATTGTGTTCTATGGTGTTATAAAAAGCGGGATCGTGCTGCCCCTTCGCCTAAGCGATTGACAGATCTATCAAAGCGCTCCGCGTTAATACTCATCCTCTAAGAGGGACGGATCTCCTTTGGACGGGGTGTGTTCTTCTTTCACCGCCGACACCAAAGAGCCCAAAAATCCGCCATCTTTTTGAATAATACAAATATTTTTGTGGCAAACATGGCATTGAATCTCGTCACCCGGATTCATGTTGCTGTCAAAGCGGATGAAAGTGCCGCAGAAAGGACAGGCGAGGCTGTGTGCCTCTTTTTGGTAGTAATTTTGCAGTACCTTGTCAATGCGCCCTTCTTTATAACAGGCGCGCAGCATATCGACCATGTTCGGATCAAAGAGAATATTTTTGCCTTGTTCAATGATCTCTAAAGCCTTCTCAGGATTCATACTTTCCCGATAGGGCCGTGTACTGGTCATGGCATCAAAAGCATCGGCCACGGCAATGAGCCTGCCTTCTTCCGGAATATCCAGTCCCTTCAGTCCATAGGGATATCCGGTGCCGTCCCAGCGCTCATGATGAAAGAGGCAATAGGGGATAATGGGATGCAGAAATTTTACCTCACGGAGCAGATCAGCACCCCGCTCGGGATGCACCTTCATTTGGTTGTATTCATCATCCGTCAAGGGTCCGGGCTTCGATAAGATGGCATTGTCCACAGCGATTTTACCGATGTCATGGAGCACACCGCCGCGTTCCACTTCGATAAGCTTTTCTTCGTTCCACCCCAGTTTCCTCGCAATTTCAACGGCAAAGTTGGTGACGCGCCACGTATGGCCAACGGTGTAGTGGTCCCGCAACTCGATAGCATTTGCCAAAGCGGAGAGGGTGTCATGATAGGTTTGTTCCACCATGGCAAGATACTGGGCGTTTTTAATGGCTGTCGCTGCAGGTCCTGCCAAGGCAACGAGCAATTCAAGATCATTGTTTGTAAAGGCGTCGTTCAAACCATGATTGCCCACATAGAGCACACCGAGACATTCGCCTTGGTGGGAGAGTGGGGCACACATCGCCGATGAAATATTGCCGGAGATAATACTCATTCCCGCTTCGAAACGATTATCTTGGGGCGCGTTACTGGTGATGACTGATTCGTCATTTTTAAAGCAACGGTTTACAATGGAAGTGCTCACCTGTATTTTAGTCGTGGGATTGGTAGTGCGCAGATATTCCGTGCTCAATTCTTCTTGGTCATCTTTCGCAAGCAGAATGAGACCGTTGTGGGCAGGGACTAAAATAAAGATTTGATCCATAATCGTATCAAAGACTTTTTTAAGGGAGCACTCACTGGAAATGGCTTGATTTGCAGTGTAAACCGCTTTCAGCCGTTGTTCAATTTCTTTAACATCCTTTTCCGAAGTGGTTTTCTCAGCAACTTGGAAAAAGGTTCGGTAAATGTCATCTGTTTTCTGTGCATCGATACGGCTTTCTGTCAAGTCCCGTTCGACAAATCCCAGCCCATTAAATTCAGATCCTTCGTCCTCAGGAGGCATATAGCGATACTGGAGCTGTTGTCTGCCTATTTGGATGATCTCGCTATCTTGCAGCTCGTGTTTTTTGATCCGTTCCTGATTTACATAGATACCGTTGCCACTGTCGAGATCTTTAATAAAAATCCCTTTTTTGTTGCGGTAGATCTCTGCGTGACGACGAGATACTTGCAGGTCATTAAATTGAATGGTGTTGCCGGGATGTCGACCTACAGTGACAGTCCCATTAACGGTTACCACGGTTCCTTTGTTTTCTCCTGATAGGAGAATAAGTTGGTCATAATCGGCCATTATAGTTGCCCCTTAAGCATCACAAGCGAAAATATGTTTCCGCTTGTCGAAGGAAAAACCGACAAAAATATACATCACTACTCATTTAACACGCAATGGCGTCGATATATTCTTAGCGTTTTTGTTAATCGGTAATTATCGCTGTCGGATACGTTTAATCTATAACCGGTTTTTGTTTCGGCATACCTTGTTCTTTGATGTAATCGACAGTTCGGGTCAGTCCTTCCTTTAAGGTAATTTCCGGCTGCCAGCCCAGTTCATCAAAGGCTCGTTGTCCGGTAATATAAATCCCTTCCACTTCGCCCAAACGTAACGCTTTCAAAAGAGGCTTTCCAGAAAATCCGGTCAGTTTCGCAATGATCGTAAACAACTCTCTCACCGTTGTGCCTTTGCCTGATCCGAGATTTAAAATCTTGCCGTTTGCTTTCTCTAAAGCGAGAACATTGGCGGCGGCAATGTCAGATACGTATACATAATCTCGAAATGCTTTGCCTTGTCCGTAAAGGGTAGGCGTTTCACCTGCCAGCATGGTCCCTGCAAAAATAGAGCAGACGCCTGCTTCCCCATAGGGGTTTTGGCGCGGACCGTAGACATTGGGGTAGCGGAGAATGGTGAATCCTAATTTATAAATTCGCTCATATAAACGGATGTATTGTTCTGCGCAAAGCTTACTCGTTCCGTAGGGGCTTCCCGGTTGGGGTGGCGTCTCTTCATCAGCAGGCAAGGTGGTTGGCGACCCATAGATAGCGCCGCCAGTAGATGAAAAAATAACCTTCTTGATTTTATGGCGGACACAGAGGTCTAAGAGATTAATAGTGCCTCTAACATTGACGTCTGAATCGTACAGAGCGTCGTCAACACTGCGGCGGACATCAATTTGTGCTGCGTGATGGCTGACAATATCGATGGCATGTTCTTGGAACACTTCTTCCAATTGTTGGGAACGCAGATCCAAGCCGTAAAAAATAGCGGATTCATGAACAAAGTCCTCGTTGCCCGAAGACAAATCATCCACAACAACAACGGTATGCCCCTTATTGATATAAGCATCCACAACATGGGAGCCAATAAATCCGGCTCCACCTGTGACTAATATTGTATGCTTTGCCATGCCAGCACTCCGAAGAATAAAAGATGAATTATTAGACGACTCTTGTAGTGAAAGTATACCTGATTTACGGACTCAATTCCTAAGAGGAATTTGAAGCGCGTGGGCAGGGAGACTTTTAGAAAAGAGCATCGTTCCGTTCGCCAGACCATGAATCAAGGTGAATTTGTATCGGTAGTATCGACGCCGAAAAATGCGCGCAGTTCGTTGTGGTGGGTCATGATATGGCGAGGCTTGCCCCGTTGCAGGCGTTCTTTATCGTGCCAGCCCCAAGCGGCGGCAATGGGAACCGCCCCGGCTCTGCGCGCTTCGTAAATGTCTCCCAAGGTATCGCCAATATAATAGGGACAATGCTTCGGGAACATTTTTTTGGCACGCCGTATCTTTTTCACCTTACTGGTCTCTTCCTCGGCTCCGATAATATCTTCAATGCCTTCGAGTGCTGTCCGTTTCACAAAGCCTCTCACTATGGCAGAACTATTGGAGGTAATAATCATGAGCGGATGGGCTTTGCTTAAGGCGGAAAGGGTATCAATGACTCCGGGGAAAGGAGCAATCTGCAAGGCGATTTCTTCCATTCGTGGTTT
>JAAYJI010000045.1 GCA_012523015.1 Candidatus Hydrogenedentota bacterium | reverse complement strand
CGCTGCGCAAGCCGCTTTAATCACTTTCAATGGTTCTGCGCCTGATCCCGCGCTAGATCTACTTTACCGTGATTTATTAGAGTGCGCCCATGCCCTTAAAGTTCCTGTTATTTTGGATGCTTACGGAGCCATCTTTGCGCACGCCCTTGAACAAGTTCCCTTCATGATTAAACCGAATTTGGAGGAATTGGAACTTTTTGTTGGTCAACGCCTGGATACGCGAGCAAAGCAATGGCGGGCAATAGACACACTGCGTCAACGGGGGATTTCTTGGGTTGTTCTTTCATTGGGCGCAGAGGGCGCGCTTATCGCCGGAGAGGATGGATGTTTTCATGCTGTGCCGCCTGCTATACAAG
This sequence comes from Candidatus Hydrogenedentota bacterium, assembly GCA_012523015.1. Classification (NCBI taxonomy): domain Bacteria; kingdom Pseudomonadati; phylum Candidatus Hydrogenedentota; species Candidatus Hydrogenedentota bacterium. The sequence goes on along the minus strand of JAAYJI010000045.1, from coordinate 23,111 downwards.
AAATCAATGCCGTTGGATCGGGGGATGCCTTGGTTGCCGGATTCGCATTGGGATTGACACAAAACTGTAGCACGGAAGATACGGCGCGTTTGGGCATTGCTATGGGCACTGCCAACGCCGCCTCTTGGGATATCTGCTCTTTTACGAAAGAAGCAGTAGAACATTTGATACCGCAAATCCGCCTTATTCCGCGGGACAGCTGCGTATACCCAGAGAATTGAGCCCTCACTTTCAAAGGTCATTTGATGGTGTTATTTTCCGGGTTGCACAGAAATGCTCCCAATTTTCTGATGTCTGCGCATAATTAAATGTGATACACTACCACTTTCGTGATAGTGCCTTTTGCAGTATGGTTCAGGAGGCTCATAAGTTGGTTATAGCGGGCTTTAATTCCACTGCAATAGCTAAAACTTGAGGATGTGGGAAAAATTACAGCTTTTTATTCAGAGGAGGGTCTATGAAAAGACGAGATTTTTTGATGGCTGCCGCCGCCGGCTCCTTGCTGACGGCTTGTGCCGGTCAAACGCCGCCCTTGGCATCCACCAAGAAACAAAAGAAGCAGAATTTCCTCTTTATCCTTGTGGATGATTTGGGATGGCGCGATCTGGGATGTTTTGGAAGCCCTCTCTATGAAACGCCCCATATCGACCGACTCGCAAGCCAAGGGATGCGCTTCACCGATGCCTATGCCGCCGCGCCCGTTTGCAGTCCTACCCGTGTCAGCATCATGACCGGCAAATATCCCGCCCGCTTGAGTACGACCCATTGGTTTGGCGCTCCCCAGCCGGAGCAAGTGCTGCAATCAGAAGAATGGGAACATCCCATGTTGCCCGCGTCCTATACGGATCAGCTGTCCCGGAACGAAGTGACTATTGCCGAGGCGTTGAAAGGAGCAGGCTATCGCAGTTTTTACGCCGGGAAATGGGATTTAGGCGGTAAACAGCACTACCCTGAAAATCAGGGATTTGATGCGAATAAAGGGGGATGGGAAAAAGGTCATCCCTCCTCTTATTTTAGTCCCTACCAGAATCCCAAATTGAAAGACGGCGAAGATGGCGAACATTTACCTGAGCGTCTGGCGCGGGAATCGGTACAGTTTTTAGAAAAAAATAGCAAGCATCCTTTTTTATTGTTTCTTTCCTTTTATTCCGTTCATTTGCCCTTGCAAGGTAGAGAAGATCTCATAAAAAAATATGAGGCGAAACTGGCAGACATCAATTTCGACGAACCAGACTATAGCGGTGAAGGGGCGGAACGTACCAAACGGCGGCAGGATAACGCCGTATATGCCGCCATGGTGGAAGCGATGGATGAGGCAGTAGGAAGGGTGTTGAACACACTGGACCGGCTCCAATTAAGCGACAATACGACCATTTGTTTTATAAGCGACAATGGCGGCGTGTCATCGTCACAGCATGGCGTGACAACGAACGCCCCTTTGCGCGCGGGAAAAGGCTGGCTCTATGAGGGCGGCATCCGTGTTCCCATGATCGTGAAGGCTCCGGGAATCACAGCCGCCGGATCTACCTGTTCACACCCCGTACTAAGCACCGATTTCTATCCGACCATGTTGGAACTTGCCGGATTGCCCTTGGATCCCGAACAACATGCGGATGCAGTCAGTTTTCTTCCTTTACTGCTCGGAGAGTCGCTGCCTAAAGATCGCCCCCTTTTCTGGCATTTCCCCCATTACACCGCACAGGGTTCTTTTCCCGGCGGTGCCGTGCGATTAGGCAGCTACAAGCTAATCCAATCTTTTGAAGATCAACACTTCGAACTGTACAATTTACGGGATGATCTTGAAGAACAAGTCGATTTAATTCACGAAGCGCCCAATTATGCAGAGCCCATGAAAGAAATGTTAAAGAAGTGGCAAAAAGATATGAATGCGCGTTTCCCCAGTCCTCTTTCGAAGGCAGCGCTTAAATAAAAGCTCCATAGCGTGCAGTCATTTCGAAGTGTCTTATTTTTTTTAAATGAATAAAAAGTTCTTTTATGTTGTTCTCCTTGTGAAGTATGTTGGGAGAATGTATCGTGAACTATGAGTCTATACAGAAGACTGTTGGTCGTATAGGAGAAATAGCCCTGCTATTTCTCCTGTGCGCCGCTTTCTGTCTATACTCTTTTGGCTTCTGTTTCACAGACCACCACCATAGCTGCATGGCATCTCAATGCGCCAAATCTTCCACGGCTCCCGAGAATGTCTCCCACAGTATGCCCGAAATGGAGGCATTATTATCCTCACCGGACGTCGCTTCTCATAGCCTACATTTTCACCTCCACACCGTTGTTTTTGTGACAGATGGTTCACAAGAAAAATTGCTTTTTGGAGGGCTTGATCAAAACAATCTGCCGCCTTTCATGGAAGCCCCCCTTTCTATTGATAAAAGGGAGTCTTTTACACCCATTTTCCCCGGACAGAGGGCAATCGGCAGTTCCTGTTTCCCTGACCTGCGAAATCTCCCTTTACTGATCTGATTTTCCCTTCCTAAATCCTACCTTATTTATTGTTACGCCTAAAATCAGGGCATGGAAAGGAATCTCAATGAATCACCGATTATTCTCATATTTAGGCAAGGCTACACTTCCTGCGCTAACGTTTTTGATCATCTCTTTGAGCACAGGATGCTTGCCGTCAGCTTTTTCCGAACGTAATTCGGATAAAGGCATTCACGCCGATACCCACGGTCATGGCGACCATGATCATGAACACGAAGACGAAGAAGAGCATCAGTCCATAACGGAATGGATCGATAACGTGGAAGTTTTTGCTCAATTTGATTTTTTACACGCGGGCAGCCCGCAAGAAATTATCCTCCATCTTACGGATCTTTCAACGGGCCTTCCCGTAAAAGAAGGGGAGCTTCGTTACCGCGCTGAGCTGGAAAAGACCGGCGCGTCCATTCAGGGCACAGGCGTGCTGAAGAAGGCCGGTATTTTTCTAATCGAACCAACCTTTAGTGAAGGCGGCGAATGGGAACTCCACCTTGATACGCCGCTCGGACCGGTCAGCTTGGACGATTTAGATGTCCATGGTATGTCAGAAGAGCATGATCACGATCATGACCATGGTCACGCTTCCGATGCCCACCAACATGAAATCGTCTTTTCTAAGGAACAACAGTGGGTGCTGCCTTTGCGCACTGCTCTAGCCCACGAGGGACCCTTGGCAGAACGATATTCGTTTCAGGCTTCGGTGTTGACCACACCTGAATCCCGCAGTGCGGTGAGCGCGCCCGTCAACGGAATATTGAACGCGCCGGCTTCCGGTTCCTTTCCGAAGATCGGAGACTATGTTGAGGCGAATCAGGAGCTTGCCCGTGTTCTGCCTACGACCATGAGCGACACTTCCCTCGCCCACGAATCTAATCTCCAAAATCTCTACGCTCTTCGTGCTGAGTTGTCTGCACAAGCTGCGCAAGCTGCCGCTGATGCCACGGCCGCCCGTGCCCGGGCGCTTCAATCTTCTACGGCTCTGGAGCGCGCCACCGGGCTGTTTGAAATCAAGGCGGGCGCAAAACGTGATGTGGAAGAAGCGCAAAGCGCTTTGGTGGAAGCACAGGCGGCGGAAAGAGCGGCGAATGAACGGGCAGCCTTATCGCGTAAAGCCTTAAAAGAGCTTTCTGAAACCACCTTTCAGCCCTCCGATATTTATTCTCCCATTGCGGGACGTATTACCTCTATTTCTGAAGGAGTTGGCAATTATATAGATGCGGGCAGCATCGTCTTTGAAGTGGTGAATACGGAAGAGCTGCTTATTGAAGCGCAGGTTCCGGAGATACAGGTTACCAAACTTGCCCAGTCACCGACTTGTATGGCAGAACTTCCCAGTGCCCCGGGTGAACTAATCGTACTCAGTGCTGCGAACGACGGCGCGCCTTGGCTGCAACCCTATGTCAATGAAGAGCGACGGACAATTTCCCTTCTCCTGCCGGTGCTGAACCCCGAAGGCTTGCTGCGGCTCGGCATGACACTCACCCTGTGGGTGGAAGGAAGAAGTACCGTTCAGACTTTAATGGTTCCTGCCTCCGCTGTACTGGATGATAATGGCGTGCAAACACTTTACATCATGCACGATGGCGAATGTTTTGAAAAACGACTGGTGCGAACAGGCATTAACGATGGTATTTGGATTGAGATATTGGACGGTGTCACCGCCGGTGAGCGCGTGGTGTCTTCAGGCGCCTATGCGGTTCGTTTGGCAGGATTGGCCGGAAGCGGACTCGGTTCCGCCCACGTACATTAAGGAGATCAATTATGATGGATAAATTGATTCTCTGGTCGGTGGAAAACCGTTATCTTGTTATAACTGCCGCCCTGTTGTTTTCTATCTTTGGTATCTATGTGAGCACCACCGTTCCTGTAGATGTATTTCCCGATCTGACGGCTCCCACTGTCGTCGTCCTTACAGAGGCTTTAGGTTTTTCCCCCTCAGAGGTGGAAAACTTGGTGACCTTTCCCTTGGAGACTGCGCTAAATGGCGCGCCCGGAGTGCGCCGCGTCCGTTCTGCATCCATGCCCGGCTATTCGGTCGTTTGGGCGGAATTTGAATGGAGTGAACAAATGAATACGGCGCGGCAAATCGTGGCGGAACGGGTGGCCATTGCCACGGTCGATATGCCCGATGGAGTGATGCCGCCCATCCTTGCGCCGCCCACGTCTTTGATGGGTGAAATTCAATTGATTGCACTTCAATCAGAGACACTGCCGTTATTGGAGCTGCGCAATTACACCGAAACTGTCTTGAGCCGTCGGCTCTTGGCAGTGCCGGGTATTGCTCAAGTAACTGTCGTGGGCGGTGGTGAGCGCCAATACCAGGTATGGCTGAAACCGGAGCGTTTAGCCGCCCACGGCATTACCGTAGCTGAGGTGGCGGAGGTGCTCAATGAAGTCAATGCCAACACGCCCGCCGGCGTGATCAATGACGGCGGGACCGAATATCTCGTGACCGGAATGGGTCGATTTAAAACCATAGCGGATATTGAGTCTGTCGTCATTGCAACCCGTGACGGTACGGCAATTAAGTTGCGCGACATGGCCGAAGTGCGTATAGGCGAGGCATTTTCCCGAGGCACAGGTTCGGCCAACGGACAGAGTGCCGTGTTGATGTTTATTCAGCGTCAGCCTCAAGCCAACACCTTGGCTTTGGATCGGTTATTGGAACAGACCTATGCGGAAGAGGCGGCGCGGTTGCCCGAAGGGATGATCTTGGTGACGGATTTAATGCGTCAAGCCGATTTCATTCGTACCGCAATCAGTAATGTCGCCAAAGCGATTCGTGACGGCGCTATTTTAATGATCATCATCATGATCTTGTTTTTATTTAATGTCCGGGCCCTGTTCATTAGCCTCACTGCCTTGCCGCTGTCCATTATTGCTGCAGTCCTCGTTATTTACTTCTTTGGCGGTACCATTAATACCATGACTTTAGGCGGTCTCGCCATTGCAATCGGATCGCTCATGGACGACGCCGTCATTGACGTTGAAAACACGGTGCGCAGGCTTCGTCAAAACAAGGCCTTACCCAAAGAAAAACAGCGTGCTCCGCTCCGTGTTGTGTATGAGGCGAGCTCCGAAGTGCGTTCCGCCATTGTGTCGGCGACGGTAATCATTACGGTGGTCTTTTTGCCCCTCTACACCCTGACCGATGTGGAAGGGCGGCTGTTACGCCCTTTGGGCACCGCCTATATTGTGTCTATCTTTGCCTCTTTATTGGTGGCGCTGACGCTGACCCCGGCCTTAGAAGCCTTGCTTCTGCCTAAAAGTCGCGCCATTCTCTCGGAAAAAGAACCGGGAATTGCTGTCGCAGTACGCCGGGGATATGGTGCCCTTTTACGACCGGTAATGCGTCATCCGTGGATTGTGTCCTTGCCCATCGTGGCGGCTTTTATCATCGCTGTAGGATCCTTTTTCTTCATGGGCCGCGCCTTTTTACCCGACTTCAACGAAGGGGCGCTGAATGTGGTCATGAATACGCTGCCCGGCACTTCTCTGGAAGAATCGGATCGTATCGGAAGCCTCGTTGAAAAGATGCTTTTAGAAACGGACGAAGTTACGTCCGTGGCGAGAAAGACAGGTCGCGGTGAGCTTGATGAACACGCGCAAGGCATTGAAGGCTCCGAAATGGAAGCGACTTATACTTTAAAGGACCGCAGTAAAGAAGAGATGCTGGCCGATATTCGTGCACGTCTCGGAAAAGTGCCGGGTATTACTTTCGGACTCGGCGGCCCGATTGCGCACCGCATTGATCATATGCTGTCCGGTGCACGCGCCGGGATTGCCATCAAAATATCCGGCGATGATTTGCATATCTTGCGGGATTTGGCAGAAGAGGCTGAAGTGCTGATCAAGCAGATTCCCGGTGTCACTGACGTGGCGGTAGAACCTCAAACAGAAGTGCCCGAATTGCGTGTCTATTTAGATCGGGAGCGGTTGTCCCGGAATCGCGTCTCCTTTGTGGAAGCGGGGCTGACGCTCCGTGCCGCTCTGTATGGAGCGCCCGTGAGCCGCGTCTATGAAGGGCGCAATGCCTACGATCTTGTGCTGCGTATGCAGGATAAAGCAACGGATTCCGTTGCCGCATTGGAACAGCTGCCCTTACGAACGGATACAGGCGCATTGGTACCTTTGGGCGCCGTATCGGTTGTGTCTCGTGAGAGCGGTCCCAACATCATTTCTCGTGATCAGGTGCAGCGAAAAATATTTGTTGTCTGTAATCCGGCGGGGCGAGACGTGGCATCTGTCCTAGCTGATATTCGTGCTGCCGTGGATCCTCTTCTCAAAAATAAATCCGGTTATTCCGTTCATTACGGCGGACAATTTGAGAGTGCCGCCGCGGCATCGCAACGGCTGTTGCTGTCGGGACTGCTGATTTTCGCCATTATTTTCGCTATATTGGGCATGACCTTCCGCAATTTGTTGGATGCCGCTTTCGTGATGGCGAGTCTTCCTCTCGCATTGATCGGCGGTGTTGCCGCCGTCTTTCTTCTGGGAGGCGTTCTCTCCATTGCCTCTATCATCGGATTTATCAGTGTCTTCGGCGTTGCCGCGAGAAATGGTATAATGCTGATCAACCATATTCGCCACCTTCAACAAGAAGATGGCGTAACTGAATTTAGAGAAGCGGTTTGGCGCGGATCTGTAGAACGGGTTATTCCTGTATTGATGACCGCCATTTCTACCGGGCTGGCTTTGGTTCCTTTGGTAATTGCCCGAAATGCACCGGGCAACGAAATTCAAAGTCCCATGGCCGTGGTGATCATTGGCGGTCTTCTGTCAGCAACAATTCTCAATATGATTATTGTACCTGCTTTGTATTTCCGTTTTGGCAGACCGGTCACCAAAAAGGATGGAATGGAAACCCTTCCACTCGGAGATAGTGTGAATGTTTAAACGCGTTATTCAAAGTCTGTTAGTCGTATTGCTGCTAGCCGGTTTTGCAGATGTAAGTACAGCCGAGTTTACCGTTGAAATGGCGGTGAATCTTGTGTTGGATCAACATCCCAATCTGCGCAGCGCAGCATTTGCCGTGGAAGAAGAAAAGGGGGAAGCACGCCAAGCAGGGCTGCTTCCCAATCCGGAACTGGAACTACGCGGCGAATCTTGGTCCGTGGCACGCGGTCAGAACAACCAAATGGAAGTGTTGGCAGGCATTACGCAGCCGCTGCCTTTGTCGGGAGCACGTAAATTTGCCCGTCAAGCAGGAGAAGCCGGTGTAGATGCTGCGACGCTGGAGGCCTACGCCACGCGCCAAGAAATTATCAGCGAGGCGCAGCACCTCTTTTACGAAACCCTAGCCGCACAAGAAAAGGCGGCAATCGTAGAGGAGATTATTTCTCTGGAAGGTCAATTGACAGAACTGACCCGCCAGCGTTTTGAGCATGGAGACTTGCCTGAGGTCGATTATTTGCGTGCTTCAACGGATTACGGCCGTTACCAAGCGACTCTTAAAGAAATTTGTCAGGAACGGGACGCCTTGCGCCGGCGGCTTGCCCATTTATGTGGGGTGTCACCTGATGAAGTGGAAACCTGCACGGGGAGTCTTGCGCCGGTAATTGAAGATTTTCCAGAAGAAGCCTCTTTAAAAGATCTTTTGTCGCAAAGCCCCAATCATCTTGCGCGCCTTGCCTATGAGGATCAGGCGGAGAAGGAAGTTCGAGCAGAACAACGTTCCGCCATTCCCGAGCCGGGCTTGCAGGTTGGGCTGCGCCGCTTGACAGAAGATCGTACGAACAGGATGGATGTGGGGATAAGCGTTGATCTGCCCCTCTTCGACCGCAATCAGGGTGCTATTCATGCCGCGAAGGCGCGTGTGCAGCGTATCCGAGCGGAAAATGAAGCGAAATATCAGGAAGAGTTCAGAGAACTTACCGATTTATTGCTTAAGGGCAAGCGGTTTTTGACCCTTGCCGAGCACTTAAGCACCGAAGTATTGCCCAAACAAGAAACGACCCAGCAAATCCTGGAAAGCGCGTTGGTTATGGGCGGCGCTTCTCTTTTCGAAGTCTTGGCAGAGTACAGAAGCACTTTGGAAACCAAACAGGAAATCCTTGAGAATTACGCGAACGCACGGGATGCACTCATTGAACTGAATGCGTTGTTATAAGCGTGCAGCGCGTCGGCAGTGGGGGCTGGTTCTTACTCAGCCCCCTGCTCCGTGCTTTTGTCTGCAGAAGTTGCTTTGACCTCTTTGATCGCTTGGGCAAGGGCAGTGAACTCACGCCAGTCCAAAGTCTGCGGTCGTCGGCCATGGTCTATATCCGCATGAGCAAGGGCATCCATAGCCTCCTCCTTTGTCAGATTCAGCGCCGGACCTGTCAAGGTATTGCGCAGCGTCTTGCGCCGCTTCTGAAAGGTCGTGCGTACCACTTTCATCACCCACGGGATATCCATTTCGGGTAAGAGCGGTTCTTTCCTGCAGCGAAACCGAACAACAACACTGTCTACTTTGGGCTTGGGCAAAAAACAGGAGGCGGGGACACGGTGCACGATATCTGTTTCCGCGTAAAGCCGTGCGGCAAGAGTGAGGGCGCCATAGTTTTCCGCATTTACGGGAGCGGTAAGTCGTTCTCCAACTTCCAACTGCACCATGGTTACCAAACGCTCAAAGTAGATGGGTGACTCTAGAAAATGAAAGAGTACGGGAGTGGTGATATAGTAGGGCAGATTGGAGACCATTTTGAGCCGCTGCGCCTCGGGCAAGTAGCTTTCGATAAGTTCTTCCAGGTCATGATTAAGGATGTCGCCGCGGAACAGATGGACATGGGGAAAGGCAGAGAATTGCTCTTCTAAACAGGGCATAAACGAAGCATCGATTTCCACAGACAAGATCTGTCCTGCCTTGTTAATCATGCGCTTGGTCAAGGCGCCCAGTCCCGCTCCCACTTCTATGACACTGTCTGCGCTGTCAAGCTCGGCGGCATCCACCATAATGGCATTGATATTTTCGTCAAGCAACAGATTCTGACCCAGTGCCTTTTTGAAGCGAATATTATGACGGTGGCAGAGGTCGCGTAAACTTGGAAAGACAGGTTGGCTTACGGCTGCTTTTTTTTGTTCTTGATCCATGAATGCCTCTTAAAAGGGGGTCAGCATCATGGAAAAATCAGCATTTTCAGGCGCCTCAAATTCGAACTGATAGGGGATGGTTTTCAAACTGTCAAGTTTAGGCGCGTCGGCAGGGGGTAAGGGCGCGGACATAAAAAGCATTACCGTATGATCAAGACCTAGGAAGACGGGGACACCTTCTTCATTTCTTTTAGCGGCGCCCATGATTTGAACGCCCGGTTCACTAGGGGCGAAGAGCTCTGTATCGCTCTGAAAAGTTCCCGATAAATGCCAGGTGCCCGGAGCGGTCATTTCTACGGTACCGTCCATGGTGATCCCATCAACGGGGAATTTCCCTTCTAAGCGGAATCCCTGTTTCCCGGTGAGGGGAACGAAGCTAATGACGGGCAGGAGTATGGCGCCTTCCGGCGGCGCATCCTCATTGAAAGGAATCTGTATACTTGTTATTTCGGGAACAGAAGAGATTTTAGGTTCTGCTGCTGCAGAAGGAGCGGGAGCCGATTCTATTTCCTCCATGGGTGTTTCGGCAACGGGCGTTGCCTGCTCGGGCGCCGGCGCGGTAGACTGCTTCACTGGTTCTTTTTCAGGGGGAGCGGACGGTATACAACCGCCGGCGACCATCAGAAAGAGTGTGAGACTTACAAGCAAACAGAAAAAATATTTCATAGTCACTTCCTCAGGTGAATGATTCGGGTCAATAAGAGACATAGTTCAATCACACATTATAACAAAGATCACGTTATTTAAAGGTATTTCAAGACCTATAGGAATAGGCGTGGGGGAAAGGCTTGATCTGGTCAATACTGAACCAAGACAACACGAACAACCCAGAGTAAGAGTAAAGCGGCCACAGGTGTCCAATCCGCAAAACCCATGGGTGGTAAGGTACGTCTGATGAAATCAAGCAGAGGATCAGTAAGCGGAAGAATCCAGCGAAACCACCATTTGTCGGTGTTGATGGAGAGGAAAGGGGAGGTCCAGCGCAGCAGGATCATCATCATATAGAAGGTGAACACGCTGTAAATGATTTCTTTATTTAAGCTGGGGTTAATCACTAATTCTGGCATTACAATGCAATCTCTCGCAAGATATGATACATGGAACCTTTCGAGCTCAACACACTGCGTAACAATAGCACATTGTGCACAGGGAATTCCTGTCCGAATTCAGGGACAGCGCCTGTTTCCTGACAAGCTGCCAGCAGAGGTTGGCAGGCAACCTTTGTTCCGGGCTTACGCAGCCGTGCGATCGTAATGTGAGGATGAAAGGCTTTCCGCTCTTTGGGCAGCTCCAATGCTTGTGCCGCCGCCTCTGTACAGTGTTGGATGGGAATGAGATGCCCCGATACAGTATCCACGCCTGCCCACAAAATGGCGGGGCGTGTAATGGAAGGAAAAGCGCCCAGTCCCCGCGCCAACAACAGAGGCTTGTCATGTCCGGGAAGGGCCGCAGACAAATCGTCAATAAGACACTTTACCTGTTCTTCCGTTAATTCACCATAAAATCGTAAGGTCAGGTGCATATTTTCCGATCGTACCCAACTGGCAGCATCCCCTTTTTTACGCAGCCTTTCTCCAAGGTTATGAATCGCATCTCTGATGTCTTCGGGTAAGGCTATAGCGGCAAAAACACGCATGAAAAAATACCAATAATTCCTTTATTTTTTGAACAGACTCGTAAACGATAATACACAGAGCGTCAGCCCTAATAAAAGCAGATCGCCGGGTCTCCCTATACCTTTACCCTTAACAACGAAATACTGGAGACAACCGCAGCCCGCCGTGTCTTCATCATCAAGCGAGGATTCACCTTCGAGCACGATTTCTTCTTCGCCCTCGTCGTGCTGCTCCGGTATACCGATGTCGCCTTCTGTCGGTGTATCGTCTTCGTCTTCGCTCTCAAGGGGCGTATCATCGCCGTCGTCAATCACGATTTCTTCTTCGCCCTCGTCGTGCTGCTCCGGTAATCCGACGTCGCTTTCTGTCGGTGTATCATCTCCGTCTTCACCATCAACGGAAGTGTCGTCGCCCTCATCTACGTTGACTCCCGTTTCGCCTTCCATAAAACAGTCTGTGTTGGGATCGATACTTTTGATAGAGACCGATCCGTCAGCCGTGCTAATCGGAATTGATTGAGCTAGCTCGTCGCTTGCGGAAGTGATGACGGAATCATTTGTGAAGGACAAAGCTGTTGCTGTACAAGGCGCTCCAATACTTTGAAAGGAGAGGTTAAGAATGGTGTTCATGCCCGGTGAGAACTGCATGATTTCTGAGCTATTGAGGGGCTGCATGAGCAGGAAACCAAGTTTGCCTGTTTGCGCGTCGCGATCATTGCACAAAAAAGATGCGTTCTTATGCAAGGTGTCTGCAGGGGCTGCCGATATAAAACGCAAGACTTCCGGATCGAATTTCAAGCTAAAGCCCAGGGCGCTTTCATTGCCAGCGGCAGTCAATTGAATGGGGATAAGAACTTCTTCATCAGACGACACAACGACATGCTCAAGCAGCAATTGGGTAGGCGCATCGGGCTCTCCAATGGATTGGGGCAGTGTTGTCGTTGTCGGTGATTCCGGTCCAAAGGCACGTTGTTTCTTATCCAAGCCGCTTGCGTATTTGCCCGCTTGTACCCAGTCATTCACCATCAGCCTTCCGTCACCGCCTGTACTATACGGAGCACAGTCAGCCCGTTGAAATACAGAACCGGGCGTGACTTCCTCCAAACCTGCTACAAAGCGGCCAACAAGCACCCAATCCTGTACGGTATGTCTTTGATCTCCATTTGGTCTGGGCGCTACATCTGCCTCCCAAGCCTCAATCTCGCCTTCACCTTCGCCTTCACCTTCACCTTCTGCCGAGGTTCCACTCACAGTAATGCGCACTTTATAATTGCTTTCGCCGCATTCGTTCCAAGCGGCTAACGTTGCGATATAGCTTCCTGTCCGTGTATATACATGGACGGGACTTAATTCGTTGCTTTCATGGCCATCGCCAAAAGTCCAGATCCATCCGTCCATTTTTCCGGACTGATTTTTAAAGCTTACTTCCAAAGGTGCGTCACCTTTGTTGGGCGACGCTGTGAAATAAGGCAAGGGACCGGGGCATTCCTCTTCGCCTTCTCCTTCCTCGTAAAGTTCGCCTTCTCCCTCGGGCGGTGTTTCACCCTCGCCTTCCACTATCTCTTCTCCTTCCCCTTCACCAGGAATTTCACCTTCGCCCTCTACTGTTGGCTCGCCTTCGCCTTCGCCCTCACCTTCGCCTTCCCCTTCATCTGTTTCGTTCGTAAAGCCGTAAAATATAATGTCGTCAATATTCCAACCCGGATAAGTCTTGGAATAGTCTGTGGGGCCCATCACCCATCGCAGCTTTACCTTATCGTGTCCATCGGCATAGGCAGCAATATCATAGACACATTCAGTCCATTCCAAATCAGCGATGGGAGTAGCGTAAGGATTTGTCCAGACGGTGATCCATGTCGCGCCGTTGTCATTGCTGATCTGAATAGTTGCTTTATCGTAGCGCCCTTCTTCAACACCTAGCCAGCGCATAAACCGCAATTGTGTTCCCGAAACCTTAGAAAAATCAAGGGCTGTCGTGGTGAGTGCTCGTTCCTCCATATAATTTTCATAATCGCCGAGGACATTATAAGAATAAATATTAATTCCGGAATAGGCTTTCGTCGGATTGCCATTATAAGAGCCGCCGCCTCTTGGTTCACCAAAAGCCCAGCTGCCTTCTTTTGTCCAATCAAGATCGATGTATAAGGGAAAACTATAAACGACAGGCGGCGTTACGGACAGGGACACTATTGTTTTGCGCTCGGAGCCCAGTTGTGTATTTGTAAAGACGATCTCTCCTGAATAGGTTCCTGGATTCAAGCTGTAGGCTTGAGGCGCAAGCGTCACGTTGACTATACTTTCTTGATTTTGACTCAAGCTTCCATAGGTCGCCGATAGTTGCAGCCATGCCGGTGCTGCAGCCGTCCATGTCAAGGTTTCTGTACCGTTATTTTTTAGGCTTAGTTGCTCCGTCGAACTTTGGAAAGGTCCCCCATAGGCGCCGGAATAATCAATACTTCCCGGATTCACTGATAAGGCGTCTCCATACAAAAGATAGGCAGCTCCCGATCCGATGAGGCTTGATTCATACTCCATGTACGCGTAGCCCTTATCGCCCCACCAAGTACCCCAAGAATTTTTAATGATCCACGAGCCTTTCGCCCCTTTGCTATCATCCCAGCCTACAATGACGACGGCATGATCGGTCAGATCCAGTTTGTCTGCGCTGTGATCGTTATAGATGCCGCCGTTGTAGGCGATCAGCGATTTTGCCATCTTCACATAAGACGATACAGGCCCATAGGTATAAATAGCCGCTTTAATATCTTCCGTGGGAGCCGGCGAGAGAATGGAACCCACATATTTCCAATCATGAAGCCAATAGTGGTGCGTGTACGGACAGCCGCAAAAATTATCGCGCCCCAGATAGGGACATTCTGATTGAAGTACCGCGCCGGATTGGCCACATTTATCGCCTTTATTGATGTAATATTCATAGGCATAGAATCCGCCGTCGCAGTCATTCCAGTAGAGATCTGTGTTACATCCCAGCAGCCATTGTTCCGACAGATTGACCGTGACACCGTCCACTACTTTTATCACCCATTCCATAGCGCCTGCAGTAGCAAAAGCCCAGCATGCGCCGCAGCTGCCTTGATCCTTTATGATCGGGAGTGGGAGAGGCACTTGTTCGCGCCAATCAAAACGGGCGGGCAAACTTTTATCGGTCATTACAGGAACGGCAATTTTATTTTCTGCTTCAGTGATGATCTCCGGTGTGAGGGTAAATGCCGCTAATGCGTCGAGGGCTCTTTGGGTGGCGGTATTTTCTCCCACGTCGAAAGTCCATCCTTTTTCGATTCCTTCCAGACGCAAAGCTTCAAGATCGGCATCACTGAGTTGTGCTTTTACAGGCCCTGCGAAAAAAAGTAAAACAGCACAAAGCGTTATAAACGGATAGAAGAACTTGGGATTATGCGAGGCAAACACAGAATTCATTATCGATTTACCTTATAGCGTGACGTAGTCTTGATGTATAGTGGAAAGGCCGGCGGCTGCCAAGCGTGTATTTTAGTTATGAAATTCATGGACGCTACCTAAAATCATGATACCACACTCGAAATAGCAAATTCCGTTTTAAGGTCATTATTCTTTGTATTATAATTGTATTCTACTGAGAGGTGAGATTAGGTTTATAGAAAAAAGACTAAGATTTTAGAAGCGCGCGTCAGTCGTCATCAAGATCTACAAAAGTGAAGCGGTCTGTATTTACCAAACTGTTAGCGCTTTCTATTATGCTTTTTCGCTTTTGAAGCCTGTGATATACTACGGTTTTACAGGAATTCCTTATGCTGCTCCCCACAGAAGAAATGTATATTGATGTTGCTCTGCCCTTGGCGTTGGATAGACCGCTGAGCTACCAAGTGCCTTTGTCGTTGCACGACCGTGTTCAGGTCGGTCTTCGTGTGTTGGTACCTCTTCAATCCCGCCTTGTTCTTGGTTTTGTAGTCCGAATCCACAACGAGTGTCCGCCAGGTCGCGTAAAAGAAGTGGTCGACTTTCCCGATGAATCGCCTGTATTCGACGCGGGGATGCTGGAGCTTTGCAACTGGTTGTCTTCGTATTATTGTTGTTCTTGGGGTGAAGCATTGTCGGCTGCCTTGCCTGCTGTTGCGAAAGGGCGCGTGCAGCGACGTTATCACCTCGTACCGGAACGGCTGTCCACCTATACCTTAAGTGAACGACAACAAGAGGTGATCAAGACACTATATTACCGAAATGCATCCATGACCTCGCAGCAATTGGCAGCGGCTGTGGGCAGCACAGGCTTGGGCACTATCTTGGCGTCTTTGACCAAACGGGGACTCTTGCGCGAAGAGATTCAGTTGCCCGACGTAAAACAAGGCACGCTTACAGAAACCCGTGTCCAATTTGTGAAAGCGGAAGCGCTGGATAATGAGGCGCTCATGGCGATGCAGCGCCGTGCGCCCCGTCGTGCCGCCGTGTATATGGATCTGCTCTATGGGGAAAAAGAACAAAGCAGCACAGCGCTTTATCGGAAACATAAAGCGGATAAGTCTGTTCTCAATGCCTTGGAAAAACAGGGGCTTATCAAACGCTTTGAAGTTGAAGTGTATCGAAAACCCGAAATTACAGGCGATGACCGTGCCGCCTGCAAGCATGAACTCAATGATGAACAGCGCACAGCCTTGAACGCCTTGCTTGATGCGGTACATAAAAAGCAATACAACACCTTCCTCCTTAAGGGCATTACAGGATCAGGGAAGACGGAAGTCTATTTGCAAGCTATTGAGACTGTCTTGGCGGAGGGGCGTTCGGCAATCATGCTTGTTCCTGAAATCTCGTTGACGCCGCAGACGGTAGGCCGTTTCTATTCGCGCTTTAACCAGGACATTGCAATTTTGCACAGCGGATTGAGCAGTGGCGAGCGCTACGATGCTTGGCGTCAAGCACGGGAAGGAAAAGTTCGGATCGTTGTGGGCGCTCGTTCTGCTGTTTTTGCGCCCCTGCCCAATCTGGGGATGATCATCGTGGACGAAGAACACGACAGTTCCTATAAACAGAATGAGACGCCCCGTTATCATGCTCGCGATGTAGCGATTATGCGCGCCAAAATGAATGATGCCGTGTGTGTATTGGGTTCGGCCACGCCGAGCGTCGAGTCTTTTTTTAACAGTGAGACCGCTAAATCGACCCGTCTTGAGCTGACGCGACGCGCCACTTCCGCCTGTCTTCCTGAGGTTCATCTCATTGATATGCGCAAGGAGCAACATCAGACGCCGGGGCAGTTGATTCTTTCGCCTATTTTGGAGGAAGCCGTTGAAAAGCGCGTTGAAGCGGGGGAGCAAGTTACTTTGCTCCTCAATCGACGGGGCTTCGCGCCGGTGGTATTATGTCCCATGTGTGGATGGGTGGCAGAATGCGACAACTGTCAAGTGAGCCTCACCTACCACAGTGCACATAATGCCTTGCATTGTCACTACTGCGGCAGCACCTGTCCGAAACCGCTTGTTTGCAGGGCGTGTCATTTTAACCCCCTCGTATTTTTAGGTTCAGGCACGCAAAAAGCCGAAGATTATTTGATGCGCACCTTTGGAAGCGCCCGTGTTGAGCGGATGGACGCCGACACCACGTCGGGTAAGGGAGGGCACGCAAAAATCTTAGGCCGTTTTGCAAAGCATGAAATAGATATTCTCGTGGGTACACAAATGCTTGCGAAAGGGCATGATTTCCCAAGGGTAACCTTGGTCGGGGTGCTCAATGCAGACTATGGGCTGTCCTTGCCCGACTTCCGCGCAGGCGAACAAATCTTTCAACTGTTGACACAGGTGGCTGGCCGCGCAGGACGAGGCGACCGACCGGGTCAAGTCTATATCCAAACCTTCAGACCTGCTCACTTTGCCATTCAGGCCGCTGCAAACCATGATTATCAGGGTTTTTATGCGAGAGAAATAGAAAGTCGGCGCGATGCGGGATACCCGCCTTTTCGGCGCATGGTAAATTTTATGATTGAGAGTGAAGATCCCTTGGCCGCCGAGAAAATGAGTGGTCGGTTAAGGCGTCTTGCCTGCGCTCGTTTGGATGAACTCGGATTTCTCGGTGTCGCCTTGTTAGGGCCTGCGCCGGCGACTATCCGACGGGTAAAGAAAAAGTATCGATGGAATTTTGCGATCATGTCTAAAAGTGCGGTGCGAGTGAATCAATTGGCCCGCGAACTGCGCAGTCTATTCATACAGGAACCGGGAAATGACAAGGTTCAGCTCAAGGTTGACCTTGATCCCTACGGCATGTTTTGAGTTGGTACAGCGTGATTTTTGCTAGGCAGTGCCACAGACATTCACTTTATCGGCGCCCCTAAATTCGCCGGGGTAATAAAGTGGAAATTCTAAGGCAAATAAAGGTATACTACCGACGTATCCATGAAGGCGCCGCAAGAATCTGTTTTTTGTTGGCGGACGTAAGGGGCTGTGAGCATTTCCTTATAGGCGTCCTTGGCGAATTCCTTGGGATGTGTCGTAGTTGTATCATTCCCTTTTCTTTGCCCTGAGTGCAGAAGGATACTGTGTTTCGGTTTCAGCAAATTTTCCTCAAGTAGAGGGATTAGTGTACAATTAACCATGCCGGCAAGGCACAACGCATCGGAGTTCACAACAACATGAAAAAAGTAACTAAACTGGCTGTATTTCTCTTGGTGGCAACTGTAGCTATGGGACTGATGACCGGTTGCAAACACAAACCTATCGATACGTTAACCACGGATCTGGATAGTAATTCAGGAGCCATGGGCGATACCTCCGGTGATGGCATGCCGGATATGGATCTTGAAAATCTGCTTTTTGAACCAGGCAGCAAATATGGTCTGCAGACCGTCTATTTCGACTATGACAGCAGTTCACTGCGCGCCGATTCTATGAGCGTCCTGCGTGACAACGCAGACAAGATCAAGCAAGTCCCCAACGTCATTATCCAATTGGCGGGTCACTGCGATAATCGCGGTACGCAGGAATACAATATGGCGCTTGGCGAACGTCGCGCCCTTGCTGTTCGTGAATATCTGATCCAGCTGGGTGTCCAAGGCAACCGCCTTATCACGATTAGTTACGGAAAAGAATTTCCTGCGGCCATGGGCGACAACGACAGCGCTTGGTCGAAGAACCGTCGCGTAGAGTTTAACCGCGCGCGCTAAGTAATCAACGGCGGCCTATGGTAGGGCGTGCCGACAACTTTTACAGGACATAGAGCCATGTTTTCAAAATTCTCATGTATCTTGTTCACAGGACTGGCGGGTGTGTTGTTTGTGTCCGGCTGTGAAACACCAGGCGGCAGCAGTACACAAACGATCATCCACGATACCCATGCACGCATGGTGAAGTTGGACAAGGAACTGGGTTCATCGATTACGCAGTTGAATGAAAGTTCCGCTACCTTGAATGCCAGGATCGATGCCAATGACGAACAGACCCGATCCTTACGAGGCATGCTGGAAGAAAATCAACGAAAGTTGGACATGCTCTCCCGAGAGCTCACCGACATGAAAACGACACTCTATCGGCACTGGAATTTGAGTACAGCCGGAGCTGCGCCGCGCAGTGTTTCCACGGGTATGGTGACCATTGAAACGCCCGGCGGCGGCGAGGTCAGTCCTACTTCCAACTTACAGCCTCCGCCGCCCGTAGCGGCGCAGACACCTGTGAAAACGGAAATGACTGCAGCGCCGAGCGGAACTGTTGTACTGGAAGACAGTGCGCCTTTGCCCACTGAAAAGGTGAGTGCGGAAGTAACACCAAGTTCAGACCCTCTTTCAGACTATACGGCTGAACCGGCAGTTGTTGCCGAGGCGCCGGCCGTTGCGTCGCCGCCTACGCCGGCAGCGGATCCTAAACTGCTCTATCAACAAGCACAACGCAGTTACGCCAATGACGACTACACGGGCGCGCTCAATCAATTCGACTCGTATCTGACTCAATACCAGGGCAGTGACCCCGAATTGAGCGCTAATGCCCAGTTTTGGCGTGCCAAATGCCTGTTCAACCTGAACCGTTACGATGAATCGGTGAAGTCTTTTGAGTCTCTGCGCACGGGGTATCCGAGCAGCTCGAAGGTACCCTTTGCCATGCACAATCAGGCAGTCGCCTATTCGCGCTTAGGAAAAACATCAGAAGCCGAGCGGCTCATGGAAGCCGTCATTGACCAGTATCCGGTCAGCCCGGCAGCGGATCAGGCGAGAACGGATTTGCGTAAACTTCGTGGCCAATAACAGGCAGCCTTTCTTGGTTATATTGTCCGGGCGCAGGATTCCCTCCTGCGTCCGTTTTTTCTATATAAGCCCATAGCTCTTGCTATGGATCGACAATAAGGAACTTTAAATGACGTATTATTTGGGTATTGACGCAGGCGGTACCAAGACATTTTGTCTGGTCGGGAACAACACGGGTGAAATTTTAGGATTTGGCCGCGGCGGTGCCGGGAATTATGAGTGTTACGGCACGGAAGAAGCGAGCGTTGAAATTAAAAAATCCATCGACGGCGCTTTACAAAGTGCCGGGTTGACGCTTGACCAAATTTCAGGTATTGGTATGGGTATTGCCGGCGCTGATCTGCCTGAAGATTATGTAATGCTGGAACGAGAAATTTTTACGCCCTTATTGGGGAATATACCCAGAGTATTTCGGAACGATTCTATGGGCGGATTAAGGGGCGGAACAAAAGATCCCTTTGGCATTGTCATCGCCTGTGGAACAGGCTGCGTATGCGCCGGAATCAATCGGTCGGGAAAAGAGACCCGTGTCGGCGGCATTAATGAAGACTTCGGAGATATGGTGAGCGGAACCAGCATAGGCACAGAAGGGTTGAAAGCCCTATGGCGCAGCCGCGACGGTATTACCGGACCGACCTTGTTGACTCAGAAATTTTTGGAACGTGCCGGCTGTTCGGATGTGGATGATTTCTTTCACAAAATGTATTATCAGGAATTGGGCTACGATGATTTGCAGCCCATGGCCTAATTGGTTTTTGATGCCGCCTATGAAGGCGACGAAATTGCCTGTGATATCTTGGAGTGGGGCGGTCGTTATCTTGGTAAAATGGTGGTAGGCGCAGCACGACATTTGGATATGCTCCACGACCGGTTTGACGTGGTCATGGCGGGAAGCGTATTTAAGGGAAGCAGCCCCGTATTAAAGGATGCCATGACGACGGTCATCCATCGTGATTGTCCGCTGGCGCAGCCTGTGCCCGCCCTTTTCGAACCGGTTGTCGGTGCTTTATTGCTTGGCATGGAACTGGATGTTACCATGACCGAAGCACGCTATGAAGTGTTGACCGCGAGTTTACAAGCTGCGGAAAAGCGCTTTGATGTTTTGTTGCAAGAACGCGAATAACCAAGAACAAGGCGTTCTCATCTCTTGTTATGCATGACCCCGTTCCCCTTGATTGTATTGCGGTCTCAACCTCGTGAAATTCAAGGGAGCGATAAGGATAAAAGTAGAGGGCAATAATTGAAAAGGATACCTGTCCATGCGCTGGTTTAAACGGCCAAAATCGGGAGATAATCCCAATAAATCCTTGCAAAGTCAAGAGCGTTTCCCATTAGTGGCGCGCCATGCTTGGTGTAGTGTCTGCCAACAAGAATCACGATTTACACGCATTTGGCGCCGCGCTGCAATGATGGGGCAATGCCCTTGTTGTCAGCTTGTTTTCGAGGAACCTGAACAGTTATACCGTCGATTTCAGCCCGCTTGTCCCCGTTGTGCAGAACCTTTAGAACAGCCGCAATTCGATTACGGATTTTGTGATCGATGCGGTTCAAAGTTCGAGCTGATGGAGGGAGCGAAACCGGGATTGCTGCCCAACAAACGACAGCGTGACGAAATGAATAAGCAGGGAAAATCTTGGAGTCCCATATGATGGATACGCTTGAAACACAATTGCGCGAACGGGCGGCAGCCTATGGACAAGACCATATTTTTAGGTTTTGGGATCAGCTCACCGAGAGCGCAAGAACCGCTTTTTTAAATCAAATAGCCGGTGTGGATTTTCAGCTCCTAAAACGTTTGTCCGAAGCGTGGATACACACTGAAAAGGCGGAAGAACATTTTAATTCGATTCTCCCCATACAGCTCATACCTCCTGTTGACGAAAGCGATGGAGACGCACGCGCCGCTTTGGATGCGGGCGAAGAATTTTTACGCCAAGGGCGTGTAGGTGTTTTTGTGGTGGCGGGAGGGCAAGGCACACGGCTCGGATTTCCCGGACCGAAAGGAAGCTATCCTGTCGGGCCCATTTCAAAACATTCGCTATTCCAATATCAAGCGGAAAAAATCAATAAACTGCAAGAGCGCTATCAAGTGATCTTACCTTGGTATCTCATGGTCAGTGATTCCAACCATGAAGCTACCCGCGCGTTTTTCGAGACCCACAATTTTTGGGGATTGAAGCGCGAGAATGTTTTCTTCCTGCCCCAACGTATGATCCCCTGTCTGGATCCACAAGGGAAACTGATTCTTGAAAGTCCCGGACGCCTAGCGACCAGTCCCAATGGACACGGAGGGGCTATTGAAGCCTTGGTAGACGGCGGCGCAGTTGAGGACGCCCGTAAACGTGGCGTAGAATTGTTCACCTATTCTCAAGTGGACAATTGGGCCGCCAAAATGGTAGATCCTTATTTTATCGGCTACCATGTCTTGCGCAACGCCTCCATGTCCTCAAAATGTCATCGTCGCAATAACGAGCGCGAGGCCGTGGGGGTGCATTGTATTTGCGATGGAGAATACCGCGTTATTGAATACAGCGAGTTGGACCATTATCCCCAATTATTGGCTGTGGAAGAATCGGGAGCTCCTGTTTTTAGTCCGGGCAATCCTGCCATTCACGGCCTGTCTGTTGCCTTTGTGGAAGAGCTCTACCGCCATTTCGATGTTTTTCCATGGCACAAAGCCTTTAAAAAGATTCCCTGTATCAATGAGACAGGCGAAAAAGTGCAACCCGACACACCCAACGGTTATAAGTTTGAGACCTTCATTTTTGATGCCCTGCGCTTTATCAGACATCCGCCCGTATCGTTGGAAATAGAGCGCATCGGTGAATATACACCCATCAAGCAATTTGAAGGTATCAATAGCGTTGTCGCGGCACGTCAATCCATGTCGGATTATTGGGCGCCTTGGTTTGAAGCTGCAGGATGCGTCGTGCCCAGAGATGAGCAAGGGCATTGCGCGGTCTCGCTGGAAGTAAGTCCGGCCTTTGCGCTCAGCCGCGATGAATTCGCTGAAAAAATGTGCGGTTCTATGGCCGAGCTCCGCGCCGGCATCGCGATCCATGCTGACGGTACCCAAAGTGTCGAAAAGCAGCCCGCTCCTTGTCCGGAAGACAGTACCCTCTAAGCCCTATCGGCTTATACGACAGCGCACTAAGCCGCGTCTTCGCTTTTTGTTTCTTCATTTAAATGCAATACTTATAGAAAAGATAAGGGGATTTGTTCCTTCAATAGAACCTTCTTAACGCCATTCTAAGTTGAACAGTATTATTTAATTTGATGTGTTCACTGGCAAAGTTTTGGGCTAATGGTAGTTTAACATGGGGGCTCAAGAGTCTAGTCCCTGAGTACTAAAGAGCAGCATCTTAATTATCAAGAAGCCATCCAACTGATTCGTGTGGGAAGATTTGGCGAAGCCCTGTCTATTCTCGATGAAATCAACAGCAAATATCCCAATGTTAAAAATGTTTTGTATCCCATGGCCTTTTGCTGTGAAAATCTGGGCTACAATGAACGAGGGCTGGCGCTTTGCGAACAACTCATTGGGGAATACAGCCATGAAAAAGCCCATGCTATAAAAGCTCGCATTGAACTTGCTATGGCCAGTCCCGAAGCGCAAGATTCGCTTCCGACAACCGCTGCCCCCGCCCAAAACAGTGAGGAGGCGCCTGAGGCACTCGTTGCTGACGACGATAGGACAATTCTTCCGCCCCT
>JAAYJI010000044.1 GCA_012523015.1 Candidatus Hydrogenedentota bacterium | reverse complement strand
TCCCCAAACAGCTCCACAGACTGCTTCGCCGCCGCCTACACCTAAAACATCTGAACCGCCACCAAGGCAACGGTATCGTGAAGCTGCTGATCTCGTCCGTTCCGTCAATGGGTTTCGTTTCTTAAGTTGTACATGCGGCTTGAAAGCGAAAATCCCCCCCACTTACAAAAAATCACAGGTGCAATGTCCCCGCTGCGGAAAGATTTATCCCTTGCAGTAAAGGTAGGCTTTATTCGCTTTTGCCGGATCGCGCAGCACCGTTTGAAGGCTGTCGCTTCCCTCGACACACCATTTCTCAAAGGTGCTGCGCGCCGGCAACCCCTCGGCCTCACCGGAGCCTAAATGATTTATATTGGCGTTACGCCTTCGTAAATCATGGCTATTATGACAGAGGACTATTCCATATCCAGGAATTAAAAAAGATTTTTTGCAGAAAAAATGGGGTAAATAGCAGAAATTTACAAGAAAACAAGCCTTTTCCGATAAATCTTTATAATAATCGGAAAAAATAAAGAAACGGGTCGGAAACCATTAGTTTGGATTAATGGCGTGTAAAAGAGGATGGTGGGACGGGGAAATATTAAGGCTTTAGGCGGGACGCCGGGCGCCTCAATCCATTTCTACGAGCACGTCTTCGTTCAAGATTTCGTAACGATATCCTTGTTCCGTTAGGAAGAGTTGCCGCTTTATACTAAAGTCTTGGTCGCAGGTATCTTTGGAGACGAGCGAATAGAAGTGTGCCACAGCCCCCGGCTCATTTTTGGGCCGTAAAATGCGGCCCAGCCGCTGCGCCTCTTCCTGCCGCGAACCAAAGGTTCCGCTGACCTGTATCGCCACATTGGCATCGGGCAAATCGATGGCGAAATTGGCAACTTTCGAGACGATGAGCAGTTTTATTTTTCCGTCGCGGAAAGCGCCATACAATTCTTCCCGTTTGCTGATGGCGGTCTGTCCCGTGATAATGGGCGCTTTAAAGTATTTTTCCAAGTCTCTCAATTGACTGAGATATTGACCGATAATGAGCACATTATCGCCGCGATGCCGTTCCACTAATAACTCACACAATTTTATTTTTTGGGGATTGGTAGAGGCAATACGGAACTTATTACGTTTGGGCGAGATGGCATACTCGAAGCGCAAATCTTCAGGCAGACGAACGCGTATCTCGCTGCACAAGGCTTCGGCAATCCATCCTTGTTTTTCCAATACTTTCCAAGGCACATCATATTTTTTGGGGCCGATAAGACTGAAGACATCTTCTTCCCGTGCATCTTCACGGATCAGGGTCGCTGTCAATCCCAGCCGTCGCTTTGCTTGAATGGCGGCCGTAGCTCTAAAAACAGGCGCGGGAAGCATGTGCACTTCGTCGTAGACAATGAGCCCCCATTGCCCTTTATCTAAGATATTAAAATGAACAAAGGGACTATCTTTGCTTTTCCGATAGGTAAGGACTTGGTAGGTGGCGATGGTGACGGGTCGTATATTCTTTTGGTCGCCGCTGTACTCTCCGATGTCTTCTTCCAAGATTGACGTCTTATCGAGGAGCTCTTTTTTCCATTGGCGCAATGCGACCGTGTTGGTTGTCAAAATCAAGGTATGCGTTTTAATGGCTGTAATCGCACCAATAGCGACGATTGTTTTTCCCGCCCCACAGGGCAAGACCACCACGCCGCTTCCGCCGAGATTAGAGCCATTGAGATAAAAGGCATCGATAGATTCTCGTTGATATTTTCTAATGGAAAAAGCCCGCCCTTCAAGGCTTTTCTCGCGAAGCGTAATGTCGAGGGGCGCCCCATCGGCGTATCCTGCCAAATCTTCAACGGGAAACCCGATCTTTATCAGGGTTGATTTTATATTGCCGCGATCTTCGGCTTTGACAAGGAGTTTATTTCTCTCCGGACGACTGTGAATAAAAGGACGCACTTGCGGGTGATTGGCAAGCTCTGTGATCAGCACTTCCAAATCTGAAACCAACACCAAGCCGTCATCATCAGTTCTATAGAGTTTTAATTGTCCATAGCGGGCAACGAGCTCACGGATGTCTGCTACGATATTTTGAGGTAATTCGTAACGGCTATACGCTTCGAGATCTTCAATGATTTCTGTTGAAGTCATTCCCATGGAAGCGGCGTTCCAAAGGGAAAGGGCTGTAATTCGGTAGGTGTGAATGTATTCAGGAGATTTAACCACCTCAGCAAACATAGAGAGACAATCCCGTGCATTTTCGAATTCGGGACTATCCGTTTCCAATAAAATGGAGCGGTCAGATTGGACAATAATAGGTTTATGAATATCTTTTTGCATATGCTCAGCCCTAAAGAAAAAAGAGAGCGACCGCCTCAGCCTCTTCCTACGGCCTTGGTCGGTGTGCGTGTCGGATCTATAGGCTACTCGACTTCGCCTGTGACGGGATCATAGTGCCAACTACGATCCGGATACGGGTGTTTTGGTATTTCTTTAAGATGATGGGAAACGACGAGGCTCTCTAAATCAGGCGGCCATTGACCCTGTTCACTGTTGTAGTCGTCCAGCGCATTAATAATAGGATTGCGTTCTCGGATCACGATATCATTCAGCAAGGTAGTATTGTAAACGATGCCATCGCTTCCCAAGAAAAAGGAGCCGCCCAAGGGGTCTTCGGGAATGGCCTTCACCAGCCCCGCCGTAATGAGATCGTCCAAGCTTTCGGCGCCTTTGCCTTGTTGCTCGTTAAAGAGGCCCACAATCTCATTTAGTTGTGAACATACTTTTCGAAGCTCAATCTCGATGAGTTTTCTTTCCGCCAATTCGCGCAAAAAAGAATCATCACTGTTAAGCATTTCCAGCCATGAATCCCGTTCTATCTCGGTAAGTGAAAATTCATCTTGCAATTTGGCGGTAAGATTCGCGATGCCGCCCGGTGCTTTTCCGGTCGATATGGCAGCGCTGAGATAGAGGGCCGCCATCAATCGTGCGTCAGGTTCTTCGCGCTTGTTCATCAGATAGACCATGGCGGCTTCATAAGGCAAATGCCAAGAGTGCGGGTTAAGTTGCATTCCTGCGTGGATGAGATTCAAGCTGGCATCTGCATCGGCGCGCAACGCGGCCAAAAAGATGGAGCCCAGCCGGTAAACGTCTATGAAATAAGGGTCGAGACGTGTGGAAGTGGTCAGCATAGCTTCCAACCACGTAAAATGGCGTGCGCCTCGGTGTTCCCGTGCTGTGTATTGAATACAGTTCAACCATAAGAGATCGGCAATAACCGTATTAAAACCTCCGGTGAAATGGGTTAATAATTTTTCATTGGGAAGATACAAGATCTCTTCCCGCTCTTCTGCTTGCCTAATCTGGTCGGCTTGGGAAAGGGCAACCAATGAAACGCCGTAACATAGAGCAGCAATAAAGAGCCCGACGATAAGACGCGACAGAGACTTCTTCATACGTCCCGCCCTTCAAATGCCATACAGGCAAGAACGAGCAATAAGGCACTCCAAGCAAGTCCATAAATCAGGGTATAGACAATGTATCCGTTCGCCACGGGCACATTGTTCGCCGCTTCGGACTGGAGATTGAAAAGGTTTAGGTTAGGAATCACATAATACACGAGTTCGAGTAATTTTTTGGCCAGGGTGTCTTTAAACTGGATTGGCAAATCTTGAAATATGTCGGTGGCATGGCCCACGACATAGAAGGAAACCACAATAATAGCGCCGAGAATCGGCGAAACCAGTGTAGACAGCAGAATCGAGAATGCAGTCAGCAGCGTGAGCTTCATCGAAACAAGCAAGATCGCCTGAAACCAAACGCCATTGACCGCGCCGCCCATGAGCCAAAGATAAAAGGTACCGCCGATGGTCATAAAGGCGAGGGATACGACAATGACCGCCATGAGCCCGATGTATTTGCCCAGCATAAATTCGTAGCGTTTCATGGGCTGCGCCAGCAGCGTGTATAAGGTCTTCTTATCGATTTCTTTGTATACGAGATTAGCGCCTACGAAAATGGCAATAAGCGTACCAAAAACAGACATGGCGGTCAGGCAAATATCTTTGATAATCTTTATATCCTGACCGATACTAATCCATCCCAGCACCTTGGAACCTAAAATAGTGGTTACCGCAAAAAACAACAACACATAGAGCACTTTATCGCGGATTGATTCACGGAAGGTATTATGCGCAACTGCACAAATTCTATTCATATCTGATCCTCCCCTGTCTTCATCTCAGACTCTTCATTGTTCTTTTTGTCGGGGACATCTACGACATCCTGAATACGCATAAAGAAATCCTCCAGCGACTCTACAGCGGGATGCAGGGAAAGCACCTGCCCGCCCAAATTTTGGATAGCTTTGATGGCATCATTGGCATGGCTGCTGTCGGGAAAGGTTAATCGGCAGCTGCCGTCTTTGTTGAACAGACACTGCAGCGCCACACCGCTGACCGGTTCCAAGGCATCAGCGTTGATTCCCGCCACTTCCAGTTCCACAGATTGGCGATGGGTATCGACCAAATTCACAATTCGATCGCAAGCGGTCAATTTGCCCGATACTAAGATCCCTACACGATCACAAATTTCTTCCACATCGCTCAACACATGACTACTGAAGAAAATGGTCTTTCCCATATGATTGAGGCGCAACATCAATTCGCGAATCATTTTGCGGCCGAGGGGATCCAAGCCGCTCATGGGTTCATCCAAAATTAATAAGGGCGGATCGCCTACCAAAGCCACAGCAAAGCCGACACGCTGGCGCATTCCTTTTGAAAAGCTGCGGATACGGCGGTCGCCAATATCTTGCAAGTCTAAGAGCTTGCTGATGGTGTCCCACTCTTGGAGCCGTGCTTCCCGCGTAAGTCCACGCAGCGAACCGTAGAAATCGAGGGTTTCTCTCGGTGTTAAATATTCATAGAAGTAGGGATGCTCCGGCATATACCCGACCTGTTTGCGGGCGTCGGGCTGATTTGTCGGGCTGTCAAAAAGAAAGGCGTCCCCGTTGGAAGGATGAATGAGTCCTGTAAGCATTTTTATGGCGGTAGTTTTGCCCGCACCGTTTCTTCCTAAGAAACCGAAAATCTCTCCTTGTTCCACGGCTAAATCCATGGGACGAAGGGCATGAACTGTTTTTTTGCCGATTGATTTAAAACTCTTGGACAACTGCTGTGTTCGTATTGCCAACATGAGCGTACCTCTCTCGTTAACCTATAAATCCTAAACAGTGTAGGCGAGCATCTAATTCCGTTTCAATCTATCGTAGGTACCAGACACTTAACCTATATTTTTTTGTTTACAGCCGATTCTTGATCTACTGAAGCGCAAAGCGGCAATCTTCCCAAAAGCTTAGCCTTATCGGCCTTGATTTTGTGTCGCCATGGACTGTACCAGCCGGTCTCTGCTCATTTGAATGTCCGGTTGATTCGGATCAATAGTCAATGATTGATCATAGGCTGATTTTGCCTGTTCAAAGTCGCCCAACTGCCATTGCACAGCCCCTATAAAATTCCACAGCTCTGTATTGTCTGTTTCCATTTTTGCCGCGGTGTAGGCAGTGTTCAACGCATCTGAAAAGCGTGCTGCGCGATACAGTAATTGTGAAAAGGCGTAATGGTTGCCGGCAGTCTCTGCATAGGTGCCTCCCTGTTGCTCAAAGTCGTATAAGGCTTTGCGCAACATAACCCGTGTAATGACATCATAGGGTTGGGCATCACTTCCGAGTGCATGAATTTCATCAGAAGCGGCTTTGATATCGCCTTCACGGATCTTTAAAACCGCCTCTCCAAGTTTCGCACGAACATTGTTCGGATTAATCTTTAAGGTATCCTCATATCCTTGGCGCGCCTGTTCATAGGCTCCCTCACGGTGAAAAAGGCAGGCCTTCAGGCAAAGGCTTTCCTCGTCTTCCGGAGCATCTTTGAGCGCTTGATCGAAAGCATTGAAAGCGGCTTGCACCCCTTTGGGCCCCACATTCATCCATGCAATACCGATCTCACGCCACTTCACGGCATCGTCGGGAGAACCATCAGATTCCAGACATTCGGCGAGCAGATCATAATATCCCAGATCCTGCAGTAATTTACGATACGCCTCGCCGCCATCCTCGCCCTGATGACAAGGATCTTTCATGGTTTCATAGTCCCGAAACTGTTTCAGTAGTTGGTCGCGGGAAGGCGCTGTGTTTGTTTGCTCGGAAGACGCAGGGTCCATCATCTGTGCGAACAAGGGCGCCGCACAAATCATGATGATGGTCATGAGCCTCAAGATGTAAGGGGTTCTATAGTCGTTGCAGGCCATAATAATCTTTCCATGGCATCCAGCAAGGGGTCGAAGGTCTCATGGTTCAGGGCGCAAATAGGGACGCCTCCATATTGATGTACCAATCCTTCTACCTCTTCCGGAGCACAAGTATCGATTTTATTAAAAACAGTAAGCATGGGTTTTTGTTTTAAATCTAACTGCCGCACCGTGTCCAGCACGGTTTCCATTTTTCTGTTAAGATCCACACTGCCGGCATCTATAATATGCAGGAGCAAGTCCGCTTCTTGCAACTCTTCAAAGGTGGTTCGAAAAGCCGCAAATAAGTCCGGCGGCAGATTGTGGATAAAACCGACGGTGTCGGTGATTACGATTTCTCGTTCACGGGGAAAGCGCAGACGACGCGACACGGGATTCAAGGTAGCAAAGAGACAATCTTTCGCCATGACCTCGCTATTGGTCAAATGATTGAGCAAGGTCGATTTCCCCGCATTCGTATAGCCGATGACCGCGACGGTGGGCACTTCCCGCTGTGTTCGCGTGTGCCTACGTAATCGACGCCGTTTCCCGAGCAGCTCCACTTCCCGTTCCAATTTTGCGATTCTGTCCCGTGCACGGCGGCGGTCTTCTTCCAGCCTTGTTTCGCCGGGGCCCCGTCCGCCAATACCACCGGTCAAGCGGGACAAAGCTTGTTGGCGTATACTGAGGAAAGGCAAGAGATAGCGCAGCTGTGCCAATTCTACTTGCAGCTTCCCCTCTCGGGTGACCGCACGCTGTGCAAAAATATCGAGAATCACTTGGGTACGATCTAAGATTTTGAGATCCGTAAAATCGCCTAGAGAACGGATCTGTGAGGGCGTAATGTTGAGATCAAAAACGAGCATCCCCGCGCCCTTTTGCATGGCAGCGATGACGGCTGCCTGCAATTTTCCGCGACCAAGAATATAGCGGGGATCCAATTTGCGGCGCTGGATAATGGTATGGACAACATTGATCCCGGCACTATGCGCCAGCTCAGACAATTCGTCGAGAGAATCCCGTGCAAAGGTCTGGGGGTAGGTGGATACATGAATGAGTACGGCGCGCTCACGCCTGTCGTTATCATCGACAGGTCGTTGGGTTCGGGCAAACTCTTCCTCTAAAGCGCCCATATATTCAAGGAAGTCTTCTTTGAGATCAAAAATGGATTGGGGCGCAAGGATTTCCCAAGGTGTGGCGCTGATGTTCTCCGGTTTCAGGTGGGCGCTATGGATGGTTTTAACGGCGCCGTCGGGAGCAAGCCGAAGAGCTGCAACAAGGTCTAAGCGCAATAAGGCAAGATCCGTTAAATCATCTTCCGACAGGGCTTCTCCTGCCAAATGGGTATGGATAAAGCGCAGCCCGGAAAGACGGTCGCGGCCGCGCCGTTGTATTT
>JAAYJI010000043.1 GCA_012523015.1 Candidatus Hydrogenedentota bacterium | reverse complement strand
TTCATAGGCTGTTCCATAGGAGCCCTTCCTAAATTTCTATTCCGGTGATGATCCAATTGAAAGGCTTTCGCCGCCTTCTTCTTTCATTGACGTGACCTTACGACCCAGTGTCTCCGCAAAATTCACGGCTTGAGAAACGGTTCCTGCGTCCAAGTGAAGGGGAATATCGTCGGGGGTTCCATAATTGCGGGGAAAGTGATTTTTATCTAAGCCTACAAGGCTGATCCCGGGAATGCCGCGGAGCAGGGGCAAATAGGCATTGGTCATAAAACGGTGTACACGTGCTTTACGAACTTTGAACTTTTCTGAAATTTCAGACGCGGCTTTGACGAGGCGGTTTGAACAGGGAACTCGAAACAAAATACCTTCTGCTTCCGTATAATGCAAGTCACCGGCGCCAACCCCTTCCAGATTGATAATACAGGTATTTTTTTTGAGTGAATTGATCTCTTGGCTGAGCTTACGCATATCGGCCATGGTTCCGAAATGATCACCGGAAAAAAAGTAGAGTACCGTTGTGTTCGGAATAGGATCTTTGTGGAGACGTTCTGCAATTTCGAGTAAGGCCGCCACGCCGGAGGCATTATTATTGGCGCCGGGCGATCTTTTCCCTGCCAAAGATGCCGCTGAAGTGATTAGGGCGATGAAAACGAAAAATACAAGAGTGACGATCTTTATCCATAGGCTTATCGTGTCCATGCCGTCGGCGTAATCGCCGTAAACGTCTACAAATAAAACGGCAAGAACGAGGATCATGAACGCGGGAATGATTCCTTTAAAAATGTGGACAAAAGTGTGTCTAAACCACTTCGCTATAAAATTGTGGCTTGTATCCATATAGGCGGTAAAAATAAGGAGCTTTTGCGCCCGTCTATCTTTTTTGATTCCCGTGATGTTGGTGGATTGAGCGCCGGCAAATAGACGGGAGAAAACGGGGAAGCCCATGTGCTCTGCCATATAGGCGAAAAAGACGATCGCGCCGTAGTAAAGAGCGATGGCGGGCCACCAGAAAGCGAGAGCGCAAATGAAAATAAACTCGCCGTAATAGGCACTCATAAGCAGTTTGGCGTTTTTGACCACATTAAAAGTAGATTTTTGAACCACATCAACAAAAGGCTGTATTCGTGTTTCGATATAGTCCGCCGCTAGCGCTTCTTGCTGCGTAGCAGATTCACGATGCTTCAAGTCTTCCGATAAATAAACGATATCTTTCAGTATCCGGTTCATAGGATAGTTTCTGTTCTCCCTTTTGTAAAACCTAAATCAGCAGACAATTATTCTCGCCTCAAATGCCCTATACCCTAAAACAACGCATCTGCGTGCCTCCACGATTTATGTTATTGAAAATTTAAAACATCTTGACGTCCCGGCAAGCGGCGAAATTCAGTCTCAATCACGGAGGCCGCTATTGCCCGGTCAATGCCCTGCCGCTTTAAATAAGTGTATAAGAGTTCCGCCAAGCGTGACAACGATAAGGCATGAACGCGGCGTACTTGCGCCCAAATAAATTCAGAGAAGTCTTTAAAAATTAAAAAAGGGGAGCTGCCCGTTTGCCATAATAAGTTTAGACTCTCATTAAAGTTTCCATGATTGTAATATAAGTCGAAATAGCGGGCAAAACGCTTCATCTCCTGTATTTTTGTGTAGGAAAGGCAAGAAGTTTCCAGAATTTCGTAGGGGGCAGCGGTGTCGAAGATCAAGGTGCTGTCATCTTCAAGCGCCAAGGGCGTGCCGTCCAGCCGTTTTAATAAGCCCACTTGTATTTCTTGCAGATTTGCCTTGACCAAAATATCAAAGCCTTCGCCGATAGATTCCAAACTTTCATCGGGAAGTCCAACAATCAAATCGGCATGGAGCAGCGCGCCAGTTTGCGCTCGTAAAAAGGCGAGGGTCTCCCAAGTCTTCTCCAGATTTTGATACCGTTTGATTCTTTTCTGCACATCTTTATTCGTGCTTTGGATACCTACTTCGAGATGAAGGCTTCCCTCGGGAAAAGCGGCAAAGGCCGTTAAAAGTTTTGGTGAAACGCGATCAGGCATAATTTCAAAGTGAAGCTGAGCATGCTCAGAACGGTGCTTTAAAAAGAAATCCAATATTTCTAAAGCCCGATCTTCATCAACGTTAAACGTTCGGTCTGTAAATTTAAACAGTCGGACACCCCGTTCCAGTAAACCCCGCATTTCTAGCAGAAAAGAGTGCAAGGGGAAAAAGCGTATTTTGGTATCCCGTGCCGACAAACAAAAGGAGCAGCGATAAGGACAGCCGCGGCTGCTTTCAACATAGACAATGCGATTCCGTATATCTTCCGCTGTGTAAAGATGGTAGGGGCTGGGGAGTGTATCGAGATCAGGGGAAAATCCGTCAATGATTTTTTCTCTTGGAAAGATCCCCGCCTCCAATTGATCGAGTAATTGAATTAAAGCTCCTTCCCCTTCACCGCGAATAATATAGTCAGCGCCGGCAAAAGTACTTTCTTCTTTCCCATCGCCGAAGGTCTCAGGACCGCCCACAATCAACGTGATTCCCGGAGCGATGGCATGCAAAATATGTATGACCCGTGCCATGAGGTCTATATTCCAAATGTAGACGCCAAGCCCTATAACGGTCGGATTTTGTGCTAATAATTCTTCTACAATGTAATAGGGAGCATGTTGAATGGTGAATTCTTGTATGTGCGCTGTGTGCCCGGTCGCTTCCAGCGCAGCCGCGAGACATTTCAGTCCGAAGGCGCAGTGTGTATAGCGTGCATTGGCTGTTGTTAAGAGTACGTCCACCTGATCTTCACTTTCTCATGGGATTGCGTAATGGTTAAACGGAGTTGTGCTGCATGGCGATTCACGGCGACATAAGAAGCGTCACTTATAGCGCTTATGGGTCGTGCATATCCTGTAAATCATGGTATCTTTAGTTGAATCCTGTGACGAGTCGGAAGGTGACTTGCTCTTCTTCCTCGCTTAGATTGATGGTGAGAAAGCGTCCTTTTTTCTCAAAACTAAGGGTGGGAGCCGCGTCGTTCTTATCCGTACTCGTTGGTTGTTCCCATCCCTCTTTAGCTGTTTCAGTTTCGAAAAAATCAATGACGGTCTTCATGCTGTCTGCCGTGGAGGCTTGCAAGAAAAAACGGAAATCTTCATCCTCCATACTCATATGCACCCGTGCATGGGGGTACTGTGGAACGTCAAAGGGAAAATCATCAGGAACCCGTGGCACGGCGTCACTGTGCAGTATCCGCGCTGCTGCTTCCGCTTTCTCTGCAGCAGCCTTGTTCTTCGTTGCAGCGCCGGCGAAGGATTCATCGCTGTGGACTGTTTCTGCCGCATCAAAAGTATGGGACCATTCTACATCGAAATTGTCCTTCTCTTCTCTTTCCGTTGGTTGCGGCGGGAGGGGTGGTTGTGTAAGCAGCGTGTCGGTATTGTTTTCTTGGGCGCGTGCATGTTCCACATCGGGACGGCTGCTAACCGCTGTTTCGGGTTCAGGCGGTACGGAAAGATTGGTCGGTGCTTTTTCCGGCTTGGAACCCCCGCAACTTAGCAAGGAAAGAAGCAGGGGGGACGCTAAAAGCAGGATATATAGAAGGTGAAAAGGCTTTTTCATCGCGAATTCCCTCAATGGAGACACTCAAAGATTGGTCGATTAAATCATAACACAATTGAAAATCCCGTGGATTCTTTTGCAACCCTGCGAATTTGGGAATGGTGTTGACGGCTGATGAAATTGAAGCAGAGACTTAAGACAGAGACTCTTTGCTTCGGGTCTGCGACGACGCTGAGAGTTGCGGTTTAGGCGTTTAAACTCGTATACTGTGCCTTTCAATACAGCGATATAAGGGAAGAACCATGCACTTTTCAGAGTTCACGTTAACTATACAAGTTTTCTTTCTTGGCGCCGCCTTTATTTTAGGAACGGTTATCGGAAGTTTTTGTAACGTTTGCATTAGCCGCTGGCCTTCAGGCGCATCGGTAGTACAGCCCCGATCACGGTGTCCTAAATGCCTCAACTCCATTGCGTGGTACGACAATATCCCCTTGCTCAGTTGGATAATCCTTCGTGCTCGGTGCCGCCACTGTAAGACGCCGATCAGTGCGCAATATCCTTTGGTCGAATTGATCACGGGCTTGTTGTTTATGCTTGTTTTTCGAATCTTCGGTTTCACGCCCGCCGCGGCAGTTTATATGCTATTCAGCGCCTCTATGGTGATCGTAACAGCGCAAGACCTCAACGACTGGACCATTCCCGACGAAATCAGCATTACCGGTATTCCGGTGGGTATCGTCTTGTCTTTGGCAGGAATGTATTGGCACGATACAGCCGGGCTGCGCGTCACCAGTTTCTATGATTCGGTGGCAGGGGTTGTCCTCGGCGGCGGAATTCTCATGGCATTAGATCGAATCACTGTATGGGTTTTGAAAAAGCCCGGTATGGGGTTCGGAGACGTCAAGCTCCTTGCCATGATTGGAGCCTTTTTGGGATGGCGCGGTGTGCTGGGTACGTTGGTCATTGCTTCTGTATTGGGCAGCGTGGTAGGTTTCGCGTTGATTCTCTACTTTCGTTTTAAGGGTGAAGCGGAACAAAAGCCGGAACCGGAAAAGGATGTACAAGAGGAGGCAAAGGTTGATCCGGAGGAACAAGAGATTACTCTTGAAGGGCATTATCTGCCCTTTGGCCCTTGGCTTGCCATCGGCGCGCTCCTCTTTCTGTTTTGGGGGCAAGATATCATCAACAGTTATTTGTCGATGATCAATGTGACCCCTGTCGATCCAATTCTGTTGTATGATGATCTGAGCGCGCTTATACGATGAAATCAAAACCGCCATGGGAACACATTGGGCTGCTCCCTATATCAACACCAACCGTATTTCCGGTAGGCCCCGCCAATGTTTATCTCTATCCCGGTCCGCCGATGATACTCTTTGATGCGGGCACTCATACAGAGAGCGCCTTTCAAGCCTTGGTTGCCGCTTTGGATCAATACGGCTTTCAACTCGGGGATATCGAAAAGGTCGTGCTCACCCATCATCACTTAGACCATATCGGTTTGGCGCGACGCATCAAATCCCTTTCTAAAGCTCGGGTAGCAGCCCATCATTCTGTGAAGGTACATTTATCGCTCTTATTTAAGGATGGAGAAATCCGTGAACAAATAAAATATTTGCTGTTGGAATTGGGGGCGCCCCTATCTAAGATCGATTATTTGGTGGAAGAGCGGATGAAACACCGTCAGCTCTTCGATCCGCCCGAGATGGATGACCCTTTGGAAGCCGGCGACGAAGTGGGGCCTTTCGAAGTCCATTTCAGACCGGGCCATTCTTCCACCGATACGGTATACATCCACAAGGAAAAACGCTGGGCAATCACCGGGGATCACTTGATCTACAAAAAAACGCCCAGTCCCTTACTGCGCTATCACAATGAGGACGGCGTACGCGTAAAGAGTCTGGTTCAATACTATGGATCTTTGTTGAAAACACGGGCGCAATCAATTACGGGCTGCTTTGCCGGTCACGGCAGCCCCTTTGTCGATCATCGTCATGCCGTGGACGCAACCGTTGAACACATCAAGAAGCGCTGTCTCCGTCTCTTAGGTCTTTTGCCGGAATCCGGAATCACGCCCTTCGAAATGACCTGTCTCCTTTTCCCACGTATGACCGACGAAATGTTATTCTACTGTCTATCCACTGTAACGGGTCATCTGGAGTTATTGGAAACGCAGCATTTGGTTCATAGCGACGCCCATGACCATGTACTGCATTATTTTCCTGTATCCTCTTCTGTTTGACGTTACGGCGCATTTGATGGTACACTATGGTTTATTAGCACTCTAATGTGTTGAGTGCTAATGTTATGGTGCGGTACTTGTTGCGCTTGGTGCTTATCCTATCAGGTGGTCATAACCTATTATGATGACAGATGGTATCCCAAAACACGCAATCGATGCTTTAAATGATCGGGAACGTGAAATACTGAACGCTGTGGTCAATAGCTATATTACGACAGCGGAACCGGTAGGCTCCCGTACGATTGTGCGGCGTTTTGGTTTGGATTTGAGTGCGGCTACAGTACGCAATGTGATGGCAGACTTGGAGGAGCTGGGGTTTCTTCAACAGGTGCACACAAGTTCCGGTCGTGTCCCCACCGATTTGGGGTATCGGTACTACGTGGATCATCTCATGCAGATTCAACGCTTGAGTCTTCAAGAACGCCGCCGCATAGAAAATGAATTTCAAAATAAGTTGGACGATGTTAATTCTGTCCTGCGCCATACGAGCCACCTGTTAGCGCTCTTGACCCATCAGGCGGGTATTGTAGAAATTCCTTCTGCAGACCGCGCTTTGGTTCAACGCTTTGAATTGGTGCCGGTCAGCGAAAATCGGCTGGCTGTGTTGATGGTCGACACGCTGGGTACCGTTCATTCCATGGCGGTGACGCGCCCGGTCAACAAGTCCAAATTAGAATCGTTAACGAATTTTCTGAACCAAAATTTTTGCGGTACGGCCATTGGCTCCTTGAGCCAGTCGGTTCGGATGAAGTTGGGACAAGCCTTGGACGAGCAACGGGCGTTGGCTCAAGACGTATTGGAAATACTCAACCTCATGCCGGTAAGCCAAGAGAAGCGGTTGTTTCTCGAGGGGACGGTACAGCTCTTTGAGCATCCGGAATTTCAGCGTCTGGAACAAGCCAAAGAAGTTTTTGGTTTGCTTGAAGAACACGACCGCCTCATTGACCTATTGCGAAGGACGGTTTCAGAAGATGAATATAAATCTGTCTATATCAGCAAAGAAAATGACAATTTGGGTGCAGAGGGCATAGGCGTTGTGGCTTCGTCTTACCATGTCGAAGGTGAGCCTGCCGGTATGATCGGCGTCTTGGGACCGCGGAGAATGCCCTATTCACGGCTCACATCGGTGGTGCGCTTTACAGCGGATATGGTCGGACGCTTGCTTACGCGGCTCGGTCAATAACGCCCTTTTGCAGTACAAATTCTGAAGGAGATAAAGATCATTTCAATGAGTGGTAAATCGGACAAGACTTTATTCGAACAAATGCTCGAAAAGAAAATAGCGGCGGAAGAAGAAAAGACCAAGCAGAAAGCGGACGATTCTGCAGCAGAAGCAGCATCTTCCGATACCGAAACCGCAGGCGAAGAAGTTGCGAGCGCCTCAGAAAATGAAGCGGCTCCTACTGCCGCCGCGGAAATTGTAGATGACGATAATAGCGCGGCCCAAGGCGATGATCACGCGAAACAAATTGCAGACTTGCAAGCTGAATATGATCAAATGAAAGATCAATGGCTCCGCTCTCGTGCCGAATTTGACAACTATCGCAAACGTATCCTGCGCGAGATGGACACAACAAAATTCAATGCAACCGCAGATGTGTTGCGCGTATTCCTGCCTGTGGTCGATAACCTTGAGCGCGCCCTTGCCCACGCAAACGAAGAGGATGGGCTGGCGGAAGGGGTGCGGCTCGTTCATAAACAATTGTTGGATTTGTTGGCTGCACAAGGAGTCGTCGCCATTGATGCGAAAGGGCAAGCCTTTGATCCAAATATTCATGATGCCCTGTCCATGACCCCTTCTGAAGAAGTGGAGGAAGGCGTTATACTCGAAGAATTTGAGCGCGGATACATGCTAAAAGATCAGGTCTTGCGCCCGTCTAAAGTCATTGTAAGCGCCGGCAAAGCGGACGATACAGCCGAATAAGAGCAGGCTTAAATTTATTTAGAATCGGTGGGAGATTAAAGTAAGACCACCCACGTTAATCATAAGAAAAGAGATTAAGGAGAATATTCATGGGAAAAGTCATCGGTATAGACTTAGGCACTACGAATTCATGCGTTGCTGTTATGGAGGGCGGTGAGCCCATCGTGATTGCCAACACTGAAGGGAATCGCACGACGCCGTCTGTAGTCGCTTTTACAAAGGATGATGAGCGCCTCGTCGGTGCTGTTGCCAAACGGCAGGCAGTCACCAATCCCCGTAATACCGTTTTTAGTATCAAGCGTTTTATGGGCCGTCGCCATGAAGAGGTGAAGTCCGAAGAACGTATTGTTCCTTATACCATTTCGTCCACCTCGTCGGGCGATGTTCAAGTCGAAATTACAGACAAGAGCTATCGTCCCCCCGAAATCTCCGCCATGATTCTTCAAAAGATGAAAGAGACAGCAGAGGTCTATTTAGGTCAGCCCATTTCTGAAGCCGTCATCACGGTGCCTGCCTATTTTAACGATTCT
This sequence comes from Candidatus Hydrogenedentota bacterium, assembly GCA_012523015.1. Lineage (NCBI taxonomy): Bacteria > Pseudomonadati > Candidatus Hydrogenedentota > Candidatus Hydrogenedentota bacterium. The sequence goes on along the minus strand of JAAYJI010000043.1, from coordinate 6,437 downwards.
CAGCGACAAGCAACCAAGGACGCCGGAAGAATTGCAGGGCTTGAAGTGCTGCGTATTATCAACGAGCCTACCGCTGCCGCATTGGCCTATGGTCTGGACAAAAAGAAAGACGAAAAAGTCGCTGTCTACGACCTTGGCGGCGGCACCTTCGACATCTCCATCTTGTCGATCGGTGATGATAGTTTCGAAGTCCTCAGTACCAATGGCGATACCCATCTGGGCGGCGACGACTTCGACCAAAAAGTTATAGACTGGTTAGCCGAAGAGTTTTTACGGGATCAAGGTATTGACCTGCGTAAAGATCCTATGGCGTTGCAGCGGCTGAAGGAAGGCGCGGAGAAAGCCAAATGTGAATTGTCCAGTGCCCTTACCACCGACATCAACTTGCCCTTTATTACGGCAGATGCTTCCGGCCCCAAACACCTCAATTACGTGCTTACCCGTGCAAAATTAGAACAGCTCTGTGATGATTTGCTGCAGCGCAGCAAGAATCCGTGTCACCGTGCTTTGGAAGATGCCGGCCTTTCCGCTTCCGAGGTTGATGAGGTCATTTTGGTCGGCGGCATGACACGAATGCCCGCAGTCGGTAAAATCGTGAAAGATATTTTTAACAAAGAGCCTCATCGTGGTGTGAATCCCGACGAAGTGGTTGCCATCGGCGCGGCTGTTCAAGCAGGTGTATTGGCCGGCGAAGTGAAAGACGTGCTCCTTCTCGACGTTACGCCCCTCTCCTTGGGTATTGAGACGCTCGGCGGTGTATGCACAAAGCTTATTGAGCGGAACACCACCATCCCCGTGACCAAACGACAAGTCTTTTCCACGGCCGCCGATAACCAACAAGCTGTGACTATTCATGTGCTCCAAGGGGAGCGTGAGATGGCGTCGGACAACCGTACCTTAGGGAAATTCGATCTCATGGGCATCCCTGCTGCGCCCCGCGGCGTGCCGCAGATTGAGGTGTCTTTCGATATTGATGCCAACGGTATTGTCAATGTATCTGCCAAAGACCTGGGCACAGGCAAAGAACAGGCGATCCGTATTGAAGCTTCCAGCGGTCTTGCCGAAGATGAAATTAAGAAGATGGTCCGTGAGGCGGAGCAGCACGCTGACGATGATAAGAAACGGCGTAAAATTATTGAGCTGCGCAACAACGCGGACTCCATGATCTATAGTACCGAAAAAACACTGAAAGAACATGGCGACAAGGTCAGCGAAGAAGAACGTAAAGCTGTGGAAGCAGCATTGGAAAACTTGCGGCAAGTCATGGGGGGTGATGATGCGGATGCTATTGAAGCCGCCCTCGAAGAACTGGGTAAATCTTCCCATAAATTGGCGGAAGTGATGTATGCAGAAGCGGCGAAAGCACAGCAGGCCGCAGGCGACGCACAACCCGCTGAAGAAGGTCCCGAATATGTGGATCCTAAACAGCAGGAAGACGACGGCAGTACGGTAGATGCTGATTTTAAAGTTGTCGATGATGACGCTGATTCAAGCAATAATTAAACGGAGAGCTACGTGGCAAAATGTCTCGGTCCGATCCCGTGATCTTTTGTTGCATGAGGTAGGATAGGTGATTATGCCCGGTCAAACCGATTTATACGAAATATTGGGAGTCTCCAAAAATGCTTCTCAAGACGAAGTCCGAAAAGCATACTTGAAACTTGCCCATAAATATCACCCCGACAAGACCGGCGGCGATAAAGAAGCCGAAAAAAAGCTGAAAGAAATTAATGCCGCTTACGACATTTTGAAAAACCCGGAGAAACGGCAGCAATACGATCGATTCGGCAGTATGGACGGGCAGCCCTTCGGCGGTGGCGGCGCTGATTATGGCGGATTCGGTGGTTTCGGAGGCAGTGATTCGCCTTTCGGTGATCTGTTCGATATGCTCTTCTCTCAGGGACGGGGCAGATCGCGTGCCAATCAGGCAAGACCCGGAGCCGATCTCGTCTATGATTTGTCCATGACCTTGGAAGAAATCCTTCAAGCCCAGAAGAAAAAAATTTCTTTTGCACGGCAAGAAAACTGTGGAGAATGTCGTGGAACCGGTGCAAGCAAAGGTACCCAGCCGGAAAGCTGTCCGCAATGTCATGGTACCGGCCAGATTCGTCAATCCCACGGTGTCTTTAGTATGAGCCGAAGCTGTCCCCGCTGCAGTGGTACCGGGCGTATCATTACGAATCCTTGCCAAGCGTGTCGGGGCGAGGGCTTCGTAAAGAGTAGGCGGGAATTGGAAGTTAGCATTCCTGCCGGCGTTGACGACGGCATGCGATTACGGATGAGCGGCGAAGGAGAAGCGGGACAATTTGGCGGGCCAAGAGGTGACTTGTATATCAGAATCCACGTGGCAGCCCACGACTTTTTCGAACGGGAAGACATGAACGTATATTGCGAAGTACCCGTGTCTTTTACGCAAGCGGCTTTAGGCGGAACCATACGGGTACCGACCTTGTCCGGACAGGCCGATCTGAAAGTGCCCGCCGGTACGCAAACGGGAATGCAATTGCGTTTGCGCGGGCACGGTATCCCGGATATGCGCGGATACCGCCGCGGAGATCAATTCGTTATTATTCGCGTCGAAACACCGGCAAAACTTTCCAAGCAACAACGGAAATTATTGGAAGAATTGGAAAAGACGAGTACCGAACAAACCTATCCCAAACGCGACGGCTTCATCCAAAAGACCTCCACTTCTCGGAAAAACTGAGCCTCTGCCGCGCAAACAACAATGTATTAAGTTCCCGTCAAGCAGTCTGCGAACCGGCGCACGTAGCGACCTTTCACCTTCTAAGCGCTCGGTGAAACGGCACATGATTGCTTGAAGTCTAACGGTTAGCTGTTGTACAATAACAGAAAAAAGAAACGGTAATTCTATGGCATTTGAATTAGACAAAACTTCATTTATCAACTGGACAACGGCGGTTTTGTGCAGAAAAATCTTGCAGTGGCTAGGTTGGACCGTGGTAGGTAACAAGATTGACGATCCCAAGGCCGTGCTTACCGCTGCGCCCCATACCAGTAATTGGGATTTGTTTTATACCCTGCTGTGCGCCCGCGCCATCCAGATTCCCATGTGGTTCATGATGAAAAACACGCACTTCTGGTGGCCGGCCCGTATATTTTGGAACTGGTGCGGCGGTGTGCCTATTGACCGCAGCAAGGCAAGCGGCGTGGTGGGGCAGATGGTAGATGCCTTCGCCGAACGGGAGCGCCTTTATATGGTGATTCCTCCTGAGGGCACGCGCAAACAAGTAGACGCGTGGAAAACCGGATTTTACCATATCGCCCATAATGCCCAAGTACCGGTTTGGCCTTGGTTCATCGATTACAAAAATAGGCGTGTAGGCTGTGGGGATCCTATTTATACAACAGGTGATATCGAAGCTGACTTCGCGCGTATCCGCGCTTCCTATGAGGAAAATTACGGGCCATTGCCTCATTGTCGCCCAAGACAGCATTGATCTCCCTGACGCCTAAAAGAGGATCGTTCTTCAAGATTCACCGCCACGCTCATGCCTTCCATATTTCCCCTTTCTTTGTTTCTATCCTTCATGAATAGTCGAGACTGAAGAAACACAACTCCAGCCCGCCTTATGTCTTATTAAACCTGACGACACCATAGAAAAGGCGGCGCCGATGAAGCTATCGACGCCGCCCGTTTAGCGATTAAAATTTTGACTAACGCTGTTTACGTCGTGTCGCCGCCGCTGCAATAGCGGCTGCTGCAACCATCAACCCGATCAGTCCGACAGCGGGCACTCCTTTTTCAACAACAAGCACAACGCTGTTCGTCGCTGCAGTACTGGAGCTATCACTGACCATACACACATAGGCGCCTGCATCTTCGAAACCAACCTTATGGAGCGTCCAAGAGAACGCGTCGGGAGCATCCGGTATGACCACACCGTCTTTCATCCAGCTGTAGTGCAGGGTACCAATGCTGCACGATTCCGGTAAGGGCTCGGCGCTCAGCGTTACATTCGCGTCCAGCAAGACGGGGTTCGGCGTAACGACTAAGGTATACAGTATCAGACAGCTTAAGGGTTTGACAATGACAGAGCGGGTCGCTTCTGATGCGTTGCCGAAGCTGTCACTGAGGCTGTAGGTCACTTCGTAGACTGCCAAAGCGTTCGTATTGGCAACATCGCCGTCAAGATTGATGAAAGCGCTTAAATCACCTTCACAGGCGTCCCAAGCACTGGCGCCGGCTTCAACATAATCAGCGCCATCGATCAGCACTTCCGGATTGTTACTCAAAAGCGTGATGATCGGCGCTTTCGTATCTACAATTTCCACATCCAAGGTGTCCGTACCGGTATTGCCAACACTATCACTGGCGGCATAGGTCAGCACATAGTTACCTGTTTCCGGATTATCCGTATCGAGTCCGTCGAAGTCGCTGATCGTTGTTGTGAGGTTCCCTTCACAAGCATCCAAGGCAGAGGCTTCGGGCAAGGCGCTTATCTTTTCGCCGCATTCGAATACGACCGTGCTCGGACCGGTAATCGTTACGACCGGGGCTTTGGTATCGGTCACGTTGATCACCAAGGTAGCGGTACCAACGTTCTCGGAACTGTCCTCGGTGCTAAAGGTGACGCTGTAGCTGCCTACAGCCGGCGTATCCAAATCCAAATCCTGCGGTTTAGCGATATCGATCGAAAGAGAATCATCACAATTATCGGTGGCTGAAGCACTGGACAGCGTGATCGGTTCATTACATTCAACAGTCAGCGGGTTGTTGCCGAAAATCGTAATGACAGGATTAATTTTGTCAACAACCTGCACTTGCGACTGCACTTGTGTATCGTTGCCCGATTCGTCCGTAACCGTAATGGTAACTACCGTGTCTTCCGTAATCGCCGTTCCCGAAGCTGGATCTTGACTGATCTGCAGAAGCGCCGCCGCCGTACAATTATCTTCGGCTACGACTTCAGCAATCAGGCTGGGAATCATAGCGATGCAATTCCCATCAAGGACTGCTTCATCACCGGCGGGATAAGAAGTGATCGTAGGCGGTGTTGCATCAAAGACACTGACCGGTACAACACACTTCGATTTATTACCCGCCTCATCTTCGACCCATAACGTAACATTCGTATTGGATTCAATTATGGTGCCTGCGGCGGGATCTTGAGTAATGACCAAATCGTCGTCGGCCGAACAATTGTCAGACACGACGATTTCATCTGTTAAATCAGGCAGCTCCACTTCGCAATTATCGTCTAGCTCAAGGCTCTGATCATCCGCGCATGCCATAATTTGCGGCGCTTCGCCCATGGCTCCACCTGTATCGGTCAAGACGTTACCGTCAACATCCATCGTATTGCCCGCAAAATCTTCGACCAATACGGCTACCGTTATCGTGATATCACCGCCGTTAAACATTTCTTGTGACGACGAGATACCGCAGACCGGCCAGGACAGCAGATAGGTATTGCCTGTATCTAAAACGACGCTGTCGGGCTGCGCCGTGAGCGTGCCCTGACCCGACCCGGACAGGCTGTAGTTTATCGCGTCATTAACGCCTGAGCCCATCGCTTTATTAAAGGTGACTGCGACACTCCATCCGTCGATCACTTCAACTGCAGTCAAATAGGGATTCTGCGTATCACGGACGCGAACCAGTCGGGTACGTTGTGTTGCAGCATTACCCTCCGTATCACTCGCATTATAAGTAATTGTATAGTCACCAATTGTATTCACATCCACCGTGTCACCGCCAATAACGGCCGAAATACTGCTATCGCAGTTGTCCGTGATAACAACGCCCGGATCCGAGTAAACATCGCCCAGCTGGTGTTGCAACTGATCTGAACCATTCAAAACAATGACCGGCGCAATCAAATCCTGAACATAAATCATGGCTTGACATTGCGCCGTATTATTGCCGACGTCCGTTACGGTAAAGGTCACCGGTGTATCCTCAGAAACGACTGTACCTGCTACAGGATTTTGAACCGCTGTGCCAACAAGTCCACAGCTGTCCGAAGCAATGACCTGATTCACCAAGTTGGGAATTACAACTTCGCAGTTTGCGTCGGCATTCAAGGTCTGGTCTGCGGGGCAGCTCGTGATCACCGGCGCCGTCGTATCCACCACATTCACCGTACGGGTCACCGCGACTGCCGAGTTATTCGAACTATCCTTTACATTGTAGGTTACGGTATAGACCCCTATAGACGACGTATTTACAGGATTGCTAACCGTAATATTTCCGCTGATAACGCCATCGCAGCTATCCGTGGCAGTAGCGCCCGCATCCACATAAGTGGAACCACATTCCACATTCACAGAAGCGGCGCCGTTCAGCGTAATCTGAGGCGGTGTTATATCGTTAAGATATACCCAGGTCGTACAGTTCGCGGAATTGCCGCCCACATCAGTAGCCGTCAGGGTGACCTGTGTATCAGTTGACACTAAGGTACCGGCTACAGGCA